>NZ_JAFMFX010000010.1:0-40711 GCF_017855895.1 Vulcanococcus sp. CPBay_Sum15L08_68
GGGCGGGCGAAGAAGGCTTGGGGGAGCGCTGGAGGTTGCTTCGGCATCGCCACCACCAAGCAGGCAGGTCACAGTTAACCGACCCAGCGCTGCGCGCGAAAGCCGCGGACGCCAGAATCAGCCCATCGGCTCAGCCCCGGCGATGCACACCGAAGGATTCACCCTGGCAACGGTCTTGATTGGCGGCAGCGGGCTGTTTGTCTTGGCCACCTTGTTCTTCGGAACCAAGGGCGGCTACTACGACACGGACAAGTACGACGGCAACGGCACCGCGCACTGACGCGGCCGAGATCTAGGGATACTGAAGCGATCTCACGCCTCACCCCCGTGACTGCTCACTGCACCGAAGACATCCGACTGCAGCTGCGGAGCTGGCCTGAAGTGGAGGCCTATCTGACCCAGAACAAAGGGGTGATCATTCCCCTGGGCTCCACCGAGCAGCACGGACCCACCGGAGCCATCGGCACCGACGCCCTCACCGCCGAAGCCGTGGCCCTGGAGGTCGGACGGCGCCTAGGAGTCCTGGTCACCCCGGCCCAGGCCTTCGGCATGGCGGAGCACCATCTGGGCTTTGCCGGGACCATGAGCCTGCAGCCCTCCACCCTGCTGGCGGTGCTGCATGACCTGATCCTCTCCTTGGCCCGCCACGGGTTTGAGCGGATCTACGTGATCAATGGCCATGGCGGAAACATCGCCACCTGCAAGGCAGCCTTTGCCCAGGCCTACGGCACCGCTGCCGCCCGCGGACTGCCCAATGCCGCTCAACTGCGCTGCAAGCTGGCCAACTGGTTCATGACCTCAGAGGCCATGGGCCTGGCCCGAGAGCTCTACGGGGACAAGGAAGGACACCACGCCACCCCCAGTGAAATCGCCATCACCCTGGCGCTCGAGCCCAGCCTGGAGAGCAAGCAACAACCGTTGCCCGACCCAGCACCCGCCGGACCGATTCACAGCCCCGAGGACTTCCGCCGCCGCCACCCCGATGGCCGCATGGGCTCCCATCCCTCCTTGGCCACTGCAGAGGACGGCCGCCGCTTTTTGGACGTGGCCGCGACGGGGCTGGTGGCTGATCTGGAGCGCTTTTTAAGCGAGTCGGCCAGCTAGGTTCACCCCATGAGCAACATCAGCGCCGACGACGTCCGCAAGGTGGCCAAGCTGGCTCGCCTGGATCTGCCCGAAGACAAAATCGCGACCTACACCGGTCAGCTCGAGCGGATTCTCGATTACGTCGACCACCTGCAGGCCGTCGATACCGATGGCGTTCCCGCCACCACCCGGGCTGTCGAAGTGGTCAACGTGACGCGCGAAGACACCGTTGTTGCGACCGACGTGCGGGAGCAACTGCTCAACGAAGCACCTCTGCGCGAAGGCGACTTCTTCAGGGTTCCCAAAATCCTGGCTGAATGAATCTCAGCGCCTGGGCGAGACAGCCGTGCGGTGGAGCAGAGCCACCACGTGGCGCCTTGCCCTGAAGGACGGCAACAGTCCTGCAATCGGACGAAGTTTGCTGCGGCGGCGGCGGTGACTGCGCACGCCCAGAACGATGTCGTAGAGGAAGTTCGTTAAATCGCTCTTGGTTTCAAACAAACCGAGGCGCTGAGGCGAGCCCTTGGCATCCAGGATTGGCTTGGTGGCGTGATAAGCCGGCCGATACTCAAACCAGGGAATTGAAGGCCATAGGTGATGAACCAAGTGATAGTTCTGACCCATGATCAGCCAATTCATTAAACGCCCCGGATAGACCCTGGCGTTGTGCCAACGGTTGCGGGACGAGAAGGGGCGGTGAGGCAGGTAATCAAAGAACAAGCCCAGGGTCACCCCGACCATCAGGGCTGGCGCGAACCAGACATTGAAGATGAAATCAATGAAGCCATATTTGATCCCAGCTAGCACAATCGCGAAGAAGATTCCCCGGGCAATCCCCCACTCAAGAAGCTCATGTCCGCGCCAAAGCTTGCGCTGGAAAAAGAAGTACTCGTGATAGAAAAAACGGGGCGCAATCAGCCAAAGCGGACCGAAGGTGCTGACGATGTGATCCGGATCATTCTTCGGATCATTCACATGGGCGTGGTGCTGCAAATGCACCCGGGTGAAGACCGGAAAGCTGAAGCCCAACAGCAACGCCGCCCCATGCCCCATGAAGGCATTCCAGAAGCGACTGGGGTGCGCCGCGTTGTGGCAAGCGTCGTGAATGACCGTCCCTTCGAGATGCAGGGCGAGAAAACCCGTGGCCAGAAGCACAGGCAGGGGCCAACCCCAGAGGAACCAGCCCGCGATGCTCAACGCCGCAAGGGCATATCCCCCGAGGAACAGACCCACCGTTGGGTTCCAGGGCGCCGGGGGATCGAGGTATTCCCGAGGCACTGCGCTGACGGAAGCACGCACCTCTTGGCGTCCAAGCTCTTGCAACTCAGATGGGGCCAAGGTTTGCGTCATTCCTACTGAATAAGGGCCAGCTTAGAAAAACCGACCTCTCGAACGGATGCCCACCGGGGGACTTGAACCCCCACGACCGAAGCCACTGGTACCTAAAACCAGCGCGTCTACCAATTCCGCCAGGTGGGCAGGCGACGACTGTAGAGAGCGGCCCAGAATGGGGTCAACGCCTCAATTCCGATGCTGGCCACCCTTGGCGGAACCCTTGCCCTGCTGGTGGGCCTGACGGTGATGCTGCTGCCGCTGCTCGCCACTGAGCTCAGTCGCCCCCGCGATGCCGCCTGGGGGGCTGTGGTTCTGCTGCTGGGGCTGACCCTGGTCACCAGCGCGGACCGGCTGACGGGCTCCCCGATGCTGGCCGTCCTCTGCGGAGGCCTACTCATTGCCCGCCTCGGCAGCGAGGTCCTGCAAAGCCGTTGGCGCATGCTCAGCCTCGAGGAACAGCAGCGCATCGCGTCCATCGAGCGCTGGCAAACCAGCCTGAGCGAACTCTTCAGCAGCAGCACCCAGGCCGCTTCGGTCCTGAACGAAACGGGTGGATCGCTCCTGAACGCTTTCAAAGGCGGGCCCAAACCGGGCAAGAGCAGCAAGCGCTGGGTTCGCGCTGAAACCGAGAACGCCGCTGAACCCCCTTCCGCTGTTGAGCCCACCATCGAACCCACTGTTGAGCCCACCGTGGTGGCTTCCTTTGATGAGGTGGAGGAGCTGATCGAGGCCTCCAGCCCCCAAGCGGGATAATCGACCCTTGCTGCCCCAAGCGCTGTGACCGCCAGCACTGCTTCCGAGTCCTCCGCCAACGCCGGGCAGATTTCCTACAAGGACACCCTGAACCTGCTGAAAACGCCCTTCAACATGAGGGCCAATTCACAGGTGCGCGAGCCCGAGATCCAGGCGTTCTGGGCTGAGCAGCGGCTCTATGAGCGCCTGAGCGAAGAGAACACAGGTCCCTGCTTCACCCTCCACGACGGGCCGCCCTACGCCAACGGCGCCCTGCACGTCGGGCACGCGCTGAACAAGATCCTCAAGGACATCATTAATAAGACCGCCCTGCTGCAGGGCAAGCGGGCTCGCTTCGTCCCCGGTTGGGACTGCCACGGCCTACCGATTGAGCTGAAGGTGCTGCAGGGGCTCAAGAGCAGCGAGCGGGCCGAGCTCACCCCCGTCAGCCTGCGCAAGAAGGCCCATGCCTACGCCCTCGAGCAGGTGGAAGGCCAGAAGGCTGGTTTCCGCCGCTGGGGCATCTGGGCCGACTGGGATCAGCCCTACCTGACCCTGCAGAAGGACTACGAGGCCGCCCAGATCGGGGTGTTCGGCGCCATGGTGCTGGCCGGTCACATCTACCGGGGCCTCAAGCCGGTCCACTGGAGCCCCAGCTCCCGCACGGCCCTCGCTGAAGCCGAGCTCGAGTACCCCGACGGCCACAGCTCCCCCAGCGTGTTTGCCGCCTTCCCTGCTGTGGAACTCCCCAGCGAGCTGGCCGGCACCCTCGAGCAGGCGGGCCTGAGCCCCGCACAAGCCACGGCCAAAGGCGGCCTAGCTGTCGCCATCTGGACCACGACCCCCTGGACGCTGCCGGCCAACCTGGCGGTCTCCGTCAATGAACGGCTCGACTACGCCATCTGTGCCATTGAGGCCCAGGGCGACAACCCCGCACCAGCCGCCAGCCACCTGGTGGTGGCCGCCGAACTGCGGGAAAGCCTGGAAACCAGCCTGGGGCTGAGCCTCAAACCCCTGGTCAGCGTCAAAGGGAGTGCTCTTGAAGGCCTGCAATACCGCCATCCCCTGCTGGAGCGCACCAGTCCGGTCGTGATCGGCGGGGACTACATCACCACCGAAGCAGGCACCGGCCTGGTCCACACCGCCCCGGGCCATGGCGTCGACGACTTCAATACCGGCCGCAAGTACAAACTCCCGGTGCTCTGCCCGGTGGATGAGGCCGGAAACCTGACGGCAGAAGCCGGCCCCTTCGCCGGCACCAATGTCCTCAAGGACGCCAACCCAACGATCATCAGCGCCCTGGAAGAGACGGGCCTGCTGCTGAAGCAGGAGCGCTACGAGCACCGCTACCCCTACGACTGGCGCACGAAAAAGCCGACGATTTTCCGCGCCACCGAGCAGTGGTTCGCCTCGGTGGAGGGCTTCCGCCAGGCCGCCCTCGATGCCATTGCCCAGGTGGAGTGGCTACCGGCCAGCGGCCGCAACCGCATCGAAGCGATGGTGAGCGAGCGGGGGGACTGGTGCATCAGCCGTCAGCGCACCTGGGGTGTGCCGATTCCCGTCTTCTATCACCGTGAAACCGGTGAGGTGCTGCTCAACGAAGCCACCCTCAGCCACATCCAAGGGCTGATCGCCGAGCACGGCGCCGATGTCTGGTGGGAGCGCGACGAAGCCGGGCTTCTACCTGAGACCTACGCCGCTGAAGCCAGCCAATGGCGCAAGGGCACCGACACGATGGATGTCTGGTTTGACTCCGGCTCCTCCTGGGCCGGCGTGCTCGGGGGCATCGAGGGCGCCAGCAGCCGCGCACCCCAACTGCACTACCCGGCTGATCTCTACCTCGAGGGCAGCGATCAACACCGCGGCTGGTTCCAAAGCAGCCTGCTCACCTCCGTTGCAGTCAACGGACATGCCCCCTACAAGCGGGTGCTCACCCACGGCTTCACCCTCGATGAGAAGGGCCGCAAGATGAGCAAATCCCTGGGGAACGTCGTCGATCCGGCGGTGCTGGTCTCGGGCGGCAAGAACCAGAAGCAGGAACCGCCCTACGGCGCCGATGTCCTTCGGCTCTGGGTGAGTTCCGTCGACTACTCCGCCGACGTCCCCCTGGGCCCCGGCATCGTCAAACAGCTGGCGGACGTCTACCGCAAGGTGCGCAACACGGCGCGCTACCTGCTGGGCAACCTCCACGACTTTGATCCCAGCAAAGACGCCGTTCCCTACGAAGAGCTACCGCTGTTGGATCAGTGGATGCTGCAGCGCACCGCGTCCTTGATTGACAGCGTCAGCGGCGACTTCGAGCGCTACGAGTTCTACCGCTTCTTCCAGGCCCTGCAGAACTTCTGCGTCGTCGATCTCTCGAACGTCTACCTGGACATCGCCAAGGATCGCCTCTACGTCAGCGGCGCCAACGACTTCCGCCGCCGCAGCTGTCAAACGGTTCTCGCGCTGGTGGTGGAGCGGCTCGCCGGTTTGATCGCCCCAGTGCTGTGCCACATGGCGGAGGACATCTGGCAGAACTTGCCCTACTCCGTTGCCGAGACCTCAGTGTTTGAGCGGGGCTGGCCCACGGCACCCGAGCAATGGCGCAACAGTGCCCTTGAGCAACCGATGGCCCAGATCCTGGAGCTGCGCGCGCTGGTCAATCGGCAACTGGAAAGCTGCCGCAGCGCCGCCAAGCTGGGGGCCTCCTTGGAAGCGCAGGTTCAGCTGAGCCTCGGCGAAGGGAGCGAGTCCACCCAGGCAGCCCTCACCTGGCTGGAGAACAGCGCCCACCCCAAGGTCGACAACCTGGCGGATTGGCTCCTGGTCTCGGCCTTGGAAATCGGCGGCTCAAACCCCGAAGCCGTGCTGGCCGAAGCCAGTGAGAACGGCATCACCGTCCAGATCCGCAAAGCGGCCGGTCAGAAGTGCGAGCGCTGCTGGCACTACGAGAGCGACATTGGCGAGCACGCTGCGCACCCGACCCTCTGCGGCCGCTGCGTCGAGGTTCTCTCTTAAAGCCAGGCGGATGGGTCGAGGTAAGTCTCGGCCCCGGAGGCGCGTGAGAGGCACTGCTCGGCCTGTGGGTTGAGCGGGCCCTGCAGCAGCTCGGCCTGCTCGATCCGGGCTGCCTCAGGCAGCAGGGGCTGATCAGGATCGAAATCCGTGGGGTGGGAGACGCTGCTGGAGAAGCCACGGAAGATCAGCAGCTCAAACGGCTCCCATCCCTCATCCACCGGCAAAGACCCCCGCAAACGCAGGACCCGATCAGCCCGGCTTCGGCTGATCTCCTCCAGCTGCTGCAGCAGTTCAGCCACGCTGATCCCCATCGGCACGCCCTAGAAGCCGCCTGCGACCCGGCCCTGCTTGGGCAGGCGCACGATCAGCCATTGCAGAAGGCCAACGCCATAGGCCACGAGGGAGACGTAGCCGACAAAGGCAGCGATGGCCGCGGTCCAGCTGCCACCAAAGACGAAATCAAAGAAACCGGCGACTCCGCCATGGAGATCATCGGGGGCCTCGAGCCAAACCCTGCAGATCGGACGGGTCAATCCGCCACCAACGCAGTTGAGGGCCACGGCACTCAAGGCCGCACCAAGCAGGCCGAACACCGTGAGACCCCAACGCCAGGCGCGCACCACAAAGGGCAAGGGGCGCCAGGGGGGCAAGTCCGCCAACTCCTCGTTGAGATCCACCCAGAACCAGACGCTGATCACCACCAGCAGCTGGGAGAGGACCGCCAGCAGATAACCCAGGGGACGGTTGTCCGTCAGCAGCAGCACCGTGATCAGCAGCAGGCTGGCGACCTTCCAATAGATCCCCATCAAGCGGGTGAGCGCCTGCTCCCGCTTCAATGCCGACCAAATCAGCAGCACCAGGGGCAACCCCAGGGCAAAAACCGCAGCCAAGCGGTAATCCAGCCAGACGAGGGTGCGATAGAGCAGCAGATCTGGCACTCAGCAACAGGCAGTCAGTGGTCATTATCCAGCGGCTGTAAGGTCCGCCGATGGCCTGGACCGCTCGCCTCTCTTCGTTGTTGCCCTGGCGACAAGCGCCGCAGCAGGCGCAGTGCACCACGGCACTGAGCTGCGAACCCGCCCTCGAAGCCGCCATCGCCGATCTGGCACAGCAGCTCAAACAGGCCGGTCAACGGAGCCCGGCGGACCTTGGTCTGGTCTTCTGCTCCAGCGCCTATGCCAGCGATCTGCAGCGGTTCATGCCCCTGCTGAAGCAGGCCATCGGAGCCCAGCACTGGCTGGGGTGCTGCGGCGGTGGCGTGGTCGGCACCAACACCGAGGGATTGGCCCAGGAGCTGGAACACCAGCCCGCCATCAGCGTGACCCTGCTCACCCTGCCCCAGACGCAGATCGAGCTCTTCAGCCTCAACAGCGAGTCCTTGCCTGATCTCGACGGATCCCGGCAGAGCTGGATCGACTGGGCCGGGGTCGACCCCAACGGCGGGCATTCCATGCTTCTGCTCCTGGATCCCACCTGTACGGCGATCAACGACGTCATCAGCGGTTTGGACTTCGCCTACCCCGAGGCCCAAAAGATCGGAGGCATTGCCGGACAACACAGCGCCCAGCACGGCTCACTCTTGATCGGCGATGACGTCGTCGATGGTGCCGTTGGCTGTTTGATCAAAGGGGACTGGCGCCTTGATCCAGTGGTCGCTCAGGGCTGCAAGCCGATCGGTCCAGTCTTTGAAATTGAGCAGGCCGAACGCAACGTGCTGCTGCGTCTCAGCCATGACGGGGAAGCCGACACGCCCGTGGCCTGCCTGCAAACAATCCTCAAGGGCCTCTCTCCAGAGGAGAAGGAGCTCGTGCGGCACTCGCTGTTTTTAGGGGTGGCCAAAACCAACTTCCAGCTGCCCAGCGATGGCGCCCCGGCATCAGGGCCAGCGGTCCTGGTCCGCAACCTGATCGGCGTCGACCCACGCACCGGTTCCGTGGCGGTGGCCGAGCGGCTGCGGGTGGGGCAGCAGGTGCAGTTTCAATTGCGGGACGCCGAGACCTCCAGACAGGAACAACAGCAACTCCTGGGGCAACAGCGAAGCCGCAACGCCGAGCCAATGGCCGCACTGCTCTTTGCCTGCCTAGGCCGCGGGGAGGGGCTCTACGGCTCCCCCAATGGCGATGTGGACGGATGCCGTCAACAATTCCCTGCTGTTCCCATCAGCGGTGCCTTCTGCAACGGCGAGATTGGCCCCGTCGCCGGTGCAACCCACCTGCATGGCTACACCGCCAGCTGGGGCTTTCTGGTGCCGAACACTCCCTGACTTCCGATGGTGCGCCAACACGTCAACCCGCTGAGCCGCTTCTTCCAGTTGCCGCTGGAGCTGCCCCCACCCCAGGAGCTGTTCAGCGATCCAGGCCGACCAGTGCACCTCGACATTGGCTGTGCCCGGGGCCGCTTTCTCCTGGCGCTGGCCCAGCAACAACCCGAACTCAACCACCTGGGGGTCGAGATCCGGCGCGCCCTGGTGGCCGCAGCGGAAGCGGACCGTCAGCAGCTCGGCCTTGGCAATCTGCACTACCTCTTCTGCAACGCCAACATCAGCGTTGAGGGTTGGCTGACGGCATTGGCTCCGGGTCAGTTGGATCTGGTCTCCATCCAATTCCCCGATCCCTGGTTCAAAAAAAGGCACCACAAGCGACGGGTCCTGCAGCCTGCGCTGCTGCTGGCCATCGCCGCGGCCCTGGAGCCGGGTAAGCGGCTCTTTATGCAGAGCGACATTTTGGACGTCATCGAACCGATGGTCGCCGTCACCGAAGCGAGCGGCTGCTTCAGCCGACCGGCAACTGACGCCCGCCCCTGGCGGGCAACCAACCCCCTGCCCGTGCCAACCGAGCGGGAGACCTACGTCCTCGAGCAAGGGCTACCGGTCTACCGAGTGCTCTATGAACGCAACGAAACGCCGTTGCCGAGCCTCCAAGAGCTGGAGCAACAGCTCGAAGCCGCCGATAATCCCGAGACATCAACCCACCCCTCGGCATGAGCGCAGGATCGGCGCCATCCACCCCCTGGCTGTTGCGTTGGCAGGGGATCTTGGGCGACGCCAGCGAGGGGCCCCTGGGATCACGGTTGAGCCTGATCGCCGGAAGCGTGCTCTGCGTGCTTCTGGCCGCAATGCCCTTCGTCACGCGGGCAGGCCTCAGCCTGCTGATCCTCGCGTCGGGATTGCTCTGGCTGGTGTGGTCGCTCTGCCTCCCCGCCGGTCGCATCGGCCGCATCAGCGGTTGGCTCCTGCTGATGCTCGGCATCGCCGTTCTGGCCACAGGGTTTTCACCGGTCACCCCAGCCGCGTTCAAAGGTCTGCTGAAGCTGATCAGCTATCTGGGGGTCTACGCCCTACTGCGGCAGCTGCTCGAGCAGGCGCCGCTCTGGTGGGATCGGCTCGTGGCAGCCCTCTTGGGGGGTGAGCTGCTCAGCAGCGTCCTCGCCATACGGCAGCTCTATGGCGACACCAGTGAGCTGGCCCGCTGGGCCGATCCCAACTCCGTCGCCGATGGAACGATCCGGGTCTACGGCCCCCTGGAGAACCCGAATCTGCTGGCGGGCTACCTGATCCCGATCCTGCCCATTGCCTTGATCGCTCTGCTGCGCTGGCGCTCATGGCCCCAGCGCCTCTTTGCCGCCAGTGCCCTGCTCTTGGGCAGTAGCGCCCTCTTCCTCAGCTACAGCCGGGGCGGCTGGCTTGGGATGGTGGCAGCCCTCGGCGTTGCGGTCCTGCTGCTGGTGCTGCGGCAGACGCGCCATTGGCCGCCCCTCTGGCGCCGCCTCTTCCCCCTGCTGCTGATCGCGGTAGCCGTCTGCGTGCTGGTGGTCGCCGTGACGCAAATCGAGCCCCTACGGATCCGGGTGATGAGCCTCGCGGCAGGCCGCGGGGATAGCTCCAACAACTTCCGCATCAACGTCTGGCTCGCCGCCATCGAGATGATCCAGGAGCGGCCCTGGCTGGGGATCGGCCCCGGCAACAGCGCCTTCAACCTGATTTATCCCCTTTATCAACAGCCGAAGTTCAATGCCCTGAGCGCCTACTCGGTGCCGCTTGAGCTGCTGGTGGAAGGAGGCATCCCCAATCTCATCGCGGGGCTCGGTCTGCTCTTCGCCAGCCTTAGGGCTGGCCTGAGCCAACTCAAAGGCGAGTCCAGCTGGGCCCTGCCGGCCCTGGCCGCCGTGGCCGCCATCGCTGGCCTCTGCATCCAGGGCGCGACCGACACGATCTTCTTCCGGCCCGAAGTGCAACTCACCGGCTGGTTCTGCCTGGCCACCTTGAGTGCCAGCAGCAGCGATGGCTGAAGGGCAGCTGCTCGCTGGCTTTGATGCCGGACAAACCCACACCAGCTGCAAACTGGCTCGACTGACGAGCACGGGAGCGCTGATCCCCATCGCCCTGGGCCAGGGTCCGGGGGTTCGGCATCTGGCCGCACCGGGCGGTGAGGCCTGTTTCCAAGATGCTCTCCAAACGAGCCTGCGCGATGGGCTGATGCAGGCCGGGCTGGGCGGCGAGCAGCCCCTCGCCGCAGCCGGAGTGGGGGCCAGCGGCATTGAGAGGGGCAGCGCCGTCCAAAGCCAAGGGGAGGCCTTGGCGGCCGCCGCCCTAAAGCTTCCCCAGCCCGCTGTTCAAGTCAGCGGTGATGAGCACACCGCCCTGCTGGGCGCCCATGGCGAGGCCGCTGGCGTGCTCGTCATCAGTGGCACGGGCTGCATTGCGCTGGGTCAAACGAGCTCCGGGCAGTGGCATCGCACGGGCGGCTGGGGCTGGCTGCTGGATGGGGCGGGCTCCGCGATGGATCTGGGCCGGGACGGCTTAGCGATCAGCGTGCAGATGGCCGATGGACGGCTGAGGGAGACCTCCCTCAAGCACCAGCTCTGGCAAGCCCTCGGGGTCAGCACCCCGCAAGAGCTCAAGGCCGCCGTCGTCGCCGAAGGGTTTGGCGCGGCCGGCTTTGCCCAGCTCGCTCCCGTGGTGGACGCCTGCGCCGCAGGCGGCGATGACCACGCTCAACGCATCGTTGAACGTTCAGCGCTGGCCCTCAGCCAGATGGTGCGCACCATTGCCTCCACCCTCGAGCTGCAAGCTCCGCGGGTCTGTTGCAGCGGCGGCGCGCTCACACACTTGGGGACACTGCGCCGCGCCTTCGCCGCGGACCTCGAGCAACGCTGCCCCGGTGCCGCCTTGGTGGCCCCCAAGGGCGATGCCTGTGATGGCGCCCTGCAACTGGCCGTTCAGGCGGCGTTGAGGTGCTGATCGGCGAGTTCCGCCAACTGGCGACTCCAATGGTCGACATCAGCCTGCTCAGCCGCCTCCACCATCACCCGAAGCAACGGCTCGGTACCGCTGGCCCGCACCAACACACGCCCAGTACCGTCCATCGCCGCTTCCGCAGCCTGCACAGCCTCAAGCAGCGGCGCGCAGCTCTCCCAACCGGTGCGCCTGCTGCGATCCGGAACGGTGACATTCACCAGCTTCTGGGGATAGGGCTGGAAGCTGCCATCGAGCCAGTCGCTCAGGGAACCCCCCTGGGCCTGAATCAATCGCGCCACCTGCAGCGCCGTCAGCAGACCATCACCACTCATGCCGTGGCGGGCCGAGAGGATGTGACCGGACTGCTCGCCCCCCAGAGACGCGCCGAGTTGCTCCATGGCGGCATGCACGTATTGATCACCGACGGCGGTGCGCTCCAGCACGCCACCTCGCGCTTGCCACGCACGCTCAAAGCCGAGGTTGCTCATCACCGTCGCGACAATCCGGTTGTCCGGTAGGGCCCCCTCGGCCATCAGGGCCTGGCCCCAGAGGTAGAGGATCTGGTCGCCATCGACGACCCGACCACGGCCATCGACCGCGAGCATCCGATCGGCATCGCCATCAAAGGCAAAACCCATCGCCGCCCCCTGGGCGATCACCTCCGCCTGGAGAGCCTCGAGATGGGTGCTGCCGCAGCCCTGGTTAATCCGGGTCCCATCGGGCTGGCCATGGAGCACCGTGACCTCAGCGCCCAACTCACGGAAGACGCGTTCACCGCAGCTGGTCGCCGAACCCCAGCAGAGATCCAGCACCACCTTGGCGCCATCCAACCGAGCTGAACCCACGCTCTCCAGCAGGCGCTGGCGGTAGTCGTTCAGCAGATCCGGGCGCTGCACAAGCCGTCCATTGGCGCTGAAGCCGCCCAGCACATCGCCGCTGCCATGCAGACCCGCTTCGATCTCGGCCTGCTGCTGCTTGGCCAGCTTGGCCCCGCAGGCTCCAAACACTTTGATGCCGTTGTCATGGGGCGGGTTATGGCTGGCCGACACCATCAGGCCGCCACTGGCTCCGAGCTGACGAATGGCGCCGGGAACGGCGGGGGTGGGACAAAGGCCGATATCCAACACCTCACGGCCCGCTGCGGTCAGCCCAGCGGCCAAGGCGGCCACCAACATCGGTCCGCTGCTGCGGGAATCCATCCCCAACACGACCGGACCACCCGCGGGGAGGACCCGGCCGCACCAGTAGCCAACCTGCAGGGCCAGGGCGGGCGTGATCACCTGCCCAACCCGGCCGCGGATGCCATCGGTTCCAAAACTCGCCGTACCAGAAGGGAATGGCGCCCCAAGCGGAGACATGGCGAGCTGATGGGTCAAGGCTCGCGGCAGGTTACGCCTGGTTTGCGATGCAAGCGGGGCGCATCTCACCAAGAATGCGCAGAGTTATCCCACTGCTTTGGCCCAGCGCCCCCGTTCCGCTGAAGGACGCCAAAGCCTTCTTGGCACAGCACTGCTTGGTCTCTGCTGCCTGGGAACGGGCGTTGCCCTGGCCGCCGGGCGGCAGGTTCTGGTGCAGCTGGCTCCGCCCCTCACCCCCAACAGCAGCCCAGCCGAGCTGACCCGCAGCCGCAAACACAGCCTCGATCCAGACCGGCGGCGGGATGCGGCACTGCTGCTGAGTGCTCAAGCCAAGAGCAGCCCTGAAGAGCGGCGCCATTGGCTCCAGGGCCAGGGCTGGGGCAACCACAGCAACAGCAGAGTGCTGGCGGCGATCAGCCTCAAACGCGCGGCCCTCGCCGCCCAAGCGAGTGGACGCCCCCAGGAAGCCCAGGCCCTCTGGGCAGAACTGCTGCGGCGCTTTCCGCAGGAACCCGCCAGTGCCGATGCCCTCTATGCCCTGGGCCGGCAGCAACCCAAGTTGCGGCTGACGCTGCTGGAGCGCTTTGCCGCCCACCCGGCGGCCCTGGCGGCAGCCCTCGAAGCAGGCGATGCCCTGCACCTCGCCCGCTGGGGTGCCCGCTGGCCCGGTGCCGAAGCGCTCCTGCTGCAAACCTGCGAGACCCGTGCCGCTGCGCTCAGCGCCGAAGACAAGCAGCTGCTCGCCGCGGGGCTCGCGCAACTGGGACGCAGCGAAGCAGCCCTGCGCTGCCTTGGGAACACCCCCGCCACAGCAGAACTGCAGCTGCGCCTGGCTCAAACCCTGCTGCGGGGGAACCGCGCGCAACAAACGCAGGCCGAAGACTGGCTCTTGCGCCTCGCCCAGAGCGAAGGCCCGCAGGGTGCAGAGGCAGCACGCCTCTTGGCGCAATCTCCGGCAGCAGGAGCGGTTGAACGGCTCCAACAACTGCCGCCAACCCTCCAGGACAGCGCCCCCGTGCAGGCCCGACTCGCCGAAGCGGGACAGGTCGATCCGGCCACCGTGCTCAGCCGCTGGCCCAATGACCCAGCCAGCTGGGAACTCCAGTGGAGCGAGGCGCGCAAAGCCTTGCTGCAGCGGGACTGGCGCCAAGCGAGTGGCTGGCTCAGCCAACTGGAGAGCGCCAACCTGCCCGCACCTCTAGCGGCGCGCCAGTTGTTCTGGCGCGGCTGGAGTGCCCAGCAGCAGGGGGACCAGGCGAGCGCGGAGCAGTTCTGGCGGCAAACCCAACGGAGCCAACCCCTGGGCTACTACAGCTGGCGGGCCAGCGAACGCCTGGGACAGTCCCACCAGGAACTCACCAGCACAGAGCCGCTTCAGCCCTGGGAACCCCTGGCCAGTGGTGACACACGCATCGATGCCCTTTGGCAGCGGGGGCAAGCACTGGAGGCCTGGGAAAGCTGGCGCACCAAGCAAGGGGGCAGGTCCCCCAGCCGACCTGAGGAGTTTCTGATCGAAGGTCGACTGCGCACGGCAATCGGCGATGACTGGACCGGACTCGGACAACTCGAGCGGGCCAGCTTTCGCCTGCCCCAGATCGGCTGCCGGGGACAACTGGATCGGGAACGGCAGCTGCACCCCCGGCGTTTTGGCGCAGAACTGGGCACCGCCAGTGAAGCGACGGGTGTCGATCTCGCCCTCTTGCTGGCGGTCGCCAAGCAGGAATCCCGCTTCAGCCCAAGTGTGCGCTCAGGGGCTGGAGCCAGTGGCCTGCTGCAACTGATGCCAGCCACCGCCAGCGAACTAGCGGGCGAACCCCTGGACCATCAGGCCCTGATCGATCCAGCCCGCAACGCAGCCCTGGGGGCGGCCTACCTCAAACAACTGCTCAGCAGCACCGGGGGCAACCTGTTCCAAACCATCGCCAGCTACAACGCTGGCCCCGGTGCCGTCGCCAGTTGGCTCAACTCTCGGGGCTTTGATCTGCAGCGCGAACCGGAGCTCTGGACCGAGGCCATCCCCTACCCCGAAACCCGGCTGTACACCAAAAAAGTGCTGGGCAACTACTGGAGTTACCGGCGGCTCGCAGAAAGCGCCGAGACCCTCTGCCGCTGATGCCGGCCCCTAAGCAAAGACGAACCCGAGATGGGCATAGAGGGAGCGGCCCACCAGGATTCCCGCCAGGACCCAACTGCAGAGCACAAAGGCTCCGAGCAGGGGCGCCGGTGCAATCCGAAGCCGGGTGAGATCAAGCCGGGCGAGCAAGACCGCCGAGGCCAAGACCAACACCTCAGAGAGCACCGCCAGGTGCAGGAGGTAGAGGCCCCCGGTGATCACCACCAGCAGGGTGACCACCAGGGTCAGCGCCTTACTGGCTGCCATCAACTGCGAGAGCTCCCGCAGAAGCAGATCGGGCATGGTGCAGAGCACCACCACCAGAAGGGCCTGCATGCACTGCAGCGGCCAGAACCAAGGGCCCGCGAACTCCTGCTGCACCGGCGTGCTGGCCTGGGTCAGCAACTGCGGAGACACATCAGCCCAGTGCAATCCCATGAAGGCGCTGACAGCAAAGAGCACCAGCAACATCGGTGCCCGCAGCGGCAGGACCAGGAAGCGAAGAACAGCAGTCACAGGGCGCATGGACGGGCGCATCACTGGGCAGCGCCCACAGCTTGATCCAACACCAGGGCGATCGCTTCAAACGGACACGAGGGGATGCATTGCTCGCAGACCAGGCAGCGCTGCGCGTTGAACTCCAGTCGCCAGTGGGGAGCGGTGAAACTCAGGGCACCACTCGGGCAAACGCTGCTGCAGATGCCGCAGTCCACACAACGCTGGGGATCAATCGCGATCTCACCGGAGGCCCGGTTCAAGCCCAGACCTTGCCCCTCCAACCACTGCTCAGCGGCATCGAGATCATCGATGTCGCCGGAGAGCTCCACCACCATCGTTCCGCTCTGGTTCGGAGCGATCTGCGCCCGCAGGATCTTGGCGGCGATATCAAATTCGACCGCCAGGCGATAGGTGATCGGCTGGTGCACCGCCTCCCGCGGGAAGTGAAGGGTGATGCGGCGTTTCAAGGGCGCAACTCAGCCACCGTCAGGGTATCGACGCGGAATGGGAACAGCCCTGGCAGATTGGCGCCAAGGATCAACACACCACCTGTGGACAGCAACACGGCAGCCCTGGGACGGCGCGAGCGCATGCTGCTGGCTGCAGTGGCCGCCCTTCTGGCCTTAGGGCTCTTCCTTCTGCGCGGCGGGCTCTCACCGGCGGCGCCCCTGGAGAAGCTGGCCCGCCAGTCGCTGGAGCCCGCCGTTGCCCTCAGCAATGGCCGGCCCAGCGTGGTCGAGTTCTACGCGGACTGGTGTGAGGCCTGCCAAGCCATGGCCCCAGCGATGGAGAAGGTCGAGAGCCAACACCACGATCAACTCGATGTGGTGCTGCTGAACGTCGACAACCCCCGCTGGCAACCGGAGGTGGATCGCTACGACGTCAACGGCATCCCGCAGCTGGAATTCTTCGATGCCAGTGGCACCCGCGTGGGCCGCGCCGTCGGCGCCCGCAGCCAAAGCGAATTGGAAGCCCTGACTGAAGCCTTGGTGGCAGGCACCCCCTTACCGGCCATGGCGGGCGTTGCCGAGACCAGCGTCCTGCCGCAAGCGGAGGCGACCACCATGGCAGGCCCCCGCAGCCACAGCTGAGTCCCCCAAAGCCCGTTACCCTGCAGCACCAGCTCCCCACGCCATCGCCCGCCCATGAAACGCTTTCGGGTTGAGCTGATTGCAGCGACCCCCAACCCCCAGCAGTGCGTCTATGCGGGGATGCACCAGGACTACAGCGAAGGGTTTGTGGCGGCCGATCGCGCCGAGTGGCCTGATGAGACCAAGGCCGGCGAGATCTGCGTCAAACGTCTCCTAGCTGGTGAGCGCGGTCACTACGGTCCGCTGGAGCACGCCCAGATTGTGCTGAACGTGGGCTGGTTCCCCCACTCCGTGATGCAGCAGGCCCGCACCCACCGGGTGGGCGTGAGCTTTGACGTCCAATCCATGCGCTACACCGGCGAGCGCATCTGCCGGGCCGCCAACGGCGAGCTGGAACTCGAAGAGGTCTTCTACCTGCGCCCCGAAGGGCAGTACAGCGATCGGCAAGGCAAGAAGTACACCTACAGCGCAGACGAGCGCGCCAAGGATCTCGCCCTCTGCCAAGCCGCGGCCGAGCGCTATCGCGACATGCTCGCGGCGGGGTTCGCCGAGGAGCATGCCCGGGGCATCCTTCCCTTCGATTACCGCCAGCACTTCGTGGTGAGCTTCTCGCTGCGGGCGTTCCTGCACTTCATGGACCTGCGCGCCAAGCTCGATGCCCAGGAGGAAATCCGGGTGCTCTGCGATCTGATGTGGCCCCACCTCCAGGCCTGGGCCCCAGAGATCGCGGCTTGGTACGAGAAGACCCGCCTGCACAAGGCGCGCCTGGCCCCTTAGGGCTCAGACCTTGGCCAAGGTGACCCGCTCGGGCTGGTGCTGGTACTTGCCAGCCCGGTCCTTGTAGGTCGTCTCGCAGGGATCGCCCTCGAAGAAGAGCAGCTGGCAAATGCCCTCGTTGGCATAGATGCGGCAGTCCGCGCCGGAGGAATTGCTGAACTCCAGGGTCAGGTGACCTTCCCAACTGGCCTCAGCTGGGGTGGTGTTGACGATGATCCCCAGGCGGGCATAGGTGCTCTTGCCCAGGCAAATCACGGTGATGTTGGGAGGGACGCACATCTTCTCGAGCGCCACACCCAAGCCATAGGAGTGGGCCGGGAGGATGAAGTACGAGCCGTCCTCGTCCTCATGCAGGGGCACCGGCTCCAGGTTGGCGGGGTTGAAGCGCTTGGGATTCATGATCGTTCCGGGGACGTGCCGGAAGATCAGGAACTCCTGCGGGGAGAGACGCAGGTCATAGCCGTAGGACGAGCAGCCAAAGCTGAGAACCGGCTTTTCGCTGTTCTCCGGATCGAGATGGCGAACCAGCTGGGGCTGAAAGGGCTCGAGCATGCCCAAGGCGG
Organism: Vulcanococcus sp. CPBay_Sum15L08_68; assembly: GCF_017855895.1. Classification (NCBI taxonomy): domain Bacteria; kingdom Bacillati; phylum Cyanobacteriota; class Cyanophyceae; order Synechococcales; family Synechococcaceae; genus Vulcanococcus; species Vulcanococcus sp. CPBay_Sum15L08_68. The sequence continues at coordinate 17,790 of NZ_JAFMFX010000010.1, forward strand.
CCTGCTCGTTGATCCAACGGTCGTTTTTGAGCATCAGAAACCTCGGCGCAGCTGGGTGACCTGATCGGCCATGGCCAACAGAGCGGTGGGCATGGAGGGCCCCGTCAGGATCACATCCAGGTGGGACGGCCGCTGCTCCAGGGCTGAAACGACCTCCGCCTCGGACAAGTAGCCCAATTCGACGGCCAGGCCCAACTCATCGAGCACCAACTGATCCAGCTGACCGCTCAGCAGCTGCTCACGGGTGTACGCCCAGATCTCGCGCACAGCCTCGACATCGGCCTGGGAGGCCGGCACAGGCTCAGCCAGGCAACCCGCCACGGCTGGCCTCAGCCACTGAAGGCGGCCACAGAGCCACACACTGCGCTCCAGACCCTGATCGACCCCACCTTTGAGGAATTGGCTCACCAGAACGCGGCTACCAAGCCCGGCACTGCGCAGGGCCTGACTGAACACCCCACTGAAGCTGCCGCGGAAGGGAGCGGTGTGCACCTGGAGCTGCCCCTCCTGCTGGGCCGCCAGGCGCACGCTGCGAGCGGGGGCCGACGCCGGGACCACAGCCAATGGACGCAGGTGTCCAGCACGGGGCGTGGCTGCAATGCTGGCCGTCATCGAGTGCATGGCTGCCGCTTGGGATCCTGAATGTAGCGGCGTTAGGCCGTCCGGCAAGCAACAAGCACTACCTGTAGTGCAAACACCCGTACCATCGAGGCACTGAGCCAGCCCGCGATGAGCAGCACCCAACCCAGGCGGGACGGCCGCAGCGCAACGGACCTGCGCAGCACGCGCTTCGCTTGGGATCCGATGGGCTTCGCCCTGAGCTCCGTCACGGTGTACACGGGCAACACGGCTGTGATCTGCAGCGTTTGCTTAGAGGAGGGTGTTCCGAAGTGGCGTAAAGGCTCCGGCAAGGGCTGGCTGAGCGCTGACTACCGGCTGCTCCCCGCCAGCACCCCCAGCCGGCAGCCACGGGAGCTGATGAAGCTCTCCGGTCGCACCCAAGAAATCCAACGCCTCATCGCCCGCAGCCTCAGGGCCTGCCTGGATTTGGAGGTTCTGGGGGAGCGGACCCTGCAAATCGACTGTGACGTCCTTCAAGCCGATGCCGGCACCCGCACCGCCAGCATCACTGGAGCCTGGGCCGCCTTAGCCCTCGGCCTGCAACGCCTGGAGCAGCGCGGAGTGCTGGAACGATCGCCCCTGGTGGGGCAGGTGGCGGCGGTTTCCGTTGGCCTCGTGGATGGGGCCGCACTCCTCGATCTCGACTACAGCGAGGACAGCCGAGCAGAAGTCGATCTCAACGTGGTGATGAATCAAGAGCAACATTTGCTCGAAATTCAAGGCACCGCGGAGGGCGCACCCTTCAGTCGCCAACAGCTTTCCAGCCTGGTTGACCTAGCGGAAAGCGGCATCGATCAACTGATGCAGGCCCAGAAGCAGGCCTTGGCAGAGGCAGCAAATTAGTTTCAATGGCTACAGGGCGGCCCTGGACTGATCCGTAGGTTCCAGGCAACTCAGTCGCGCTGAAATGGTCGTGGCAACGCAAGGATTCAGCCGCTACTCCCCTAGCCCTACGACCGGTACGTCAGTGATCGCACCGATCGCGGGGAGTCCCCTGCCGCCCAATGCCACGCTGCTGGATGTCATCCGGGGCCTGAGCGGTAGCACCACCGAAATCGTTGAGCGCGGCAAAACAATCTTTTTCCCCGGCGACCCCGCCGAAAAGGTTTATCTGCTGAAACGGGGTGCGGTCCGGCTCTCCAGGGTCTACGAATCCGGCGAGGAAATCACCGTGGCACTGCTGCGGGAGAACAGCCTCTTCGGCGTGCTGTCTCTACTGACAGGCCAGCGTTCGGACCGCTTCTATCACTCGATTGCCTTTACCCGCGTCGAGCTGGTGACGGCTCCCGCCACCTCCGTCCGCAAGGCGATCGAACAAGACCCGGCGGTTGGTCTACTGCTTCTGCAGGGTCTCTCCTCTCGGATCCTGCAAACCGAGACCATGATCGAAACCCTCACCCACCGCGACATGTCCTCGCGACTGGTGAGTTTCCTGCTGGTGCTGTGCCGCGACTTTGGTGTACCCAGCAGCGAAGGAATCACGATCGACCTGCGCCTCTCCCACCAGGCCATCGCCGAAGCAATCGGATCGACCCGCGTCACGATCACCCGGCTCTTGGGCGACCTCCGCAACGACGGCCTGGTGCAAATCGACCGCAAAAAAATCACCGTCTTCGATCCGTTGGCCCTCGCCAAACGCTTCAGCTAAACGGCTGAACTGGTGGCCGATCCCAGCTGCGTTCCAAGCCACCGCAACCGATACTGATCGTCGTCGCCCAACGTCGTGTCCGGCTGGATCCTGATCCTGGCGTTGCTGATCCTCGGGGGAGTGCTCTCCACCCTGGGGGATCGCTTGGGATCCAAGGTCGGCAAGGCGCGGCTGAGCTTGTTCCGGTTGCGGCCCAAGAAAACCGCCGTGGTGATCACGGTGCTGACCGGCAGCTTGATCAGTGCCATCTCCCTCGGGCTGATGCTGCTCGTCAGTGATCGCTTGCGCACGGGGCTCTTCGAACTCGATCAGATCGAACAGCGCCTGCGGGACAGCCGCGATGCCCTGAGCTCAAGTCGCAAGGACCTGGCCCAAAGTCGGAGCGCCCTGCGCAGCGCAGAGAACGAGCGCAGCGAGGCCCAACGCCAACTCAAGGTGGTGGCCGAGCAGGCCAGCCGGCTGCAGAAGGAACTGGCTCCCCTGATGGAGCAACGCAAACAACTGGAGGCCGAGCGCGACCGCCTCAGCCGTGACATCGCCGCGAAGGATTCCGATCTCCAGCGCAACCGCACTGAGCTCGCCAAGCTCAACAGCAAGATCAAAAGCAGCAGCCAAGAGCTCGAGCGTCTCGAACGCAACCTGATTGCCCTACGTCAGGGTGATGTGGTGATCAGCAGTGGCCAAATCCTGGAGGTGGCCAAGGTGCGGATCGAGAAGCCAAGCCAGGCCCGAGACGTGATCCACGCCCTGCTGCAGCGCACGAATTTGAACGTCTACCAGCGCGTGCTGCCAGGCGAAACACCGAACCGTCAAATCCTGTTGGTGCCGCGCAGCGACATCAGCAAATTGGAGACCACCCTCAGCAAACGCGGCGAGTGGGTCGTGAGTCTGATCTCAGCGGCCAATGTGCTCAAAGGGGAGCGTCAGGTCGTGGCATTCCCGGATGTCAGACCCAACAAACGGGTGGTGCGTAGTGGAGAACAACTGGCCACCACCGTGCTGGAGGCCGATGAGCGCTCCCCAGATCAGGTGCGTAGCCGCCTGAACCTGCTCCTCGCCGCAGCCTTTACCCGAGCCCAACGCCAAGGGGCCCTGGCCAACGGCCTGCAATTTGACCCAGCACGCCTCAATCAACTGGCTGAGGCCCTGGTCAACCGCCCCCTGGGCGAGACCGCCAAGCTCGAGGCCGTCTCCAGAGGCAACAGTGATCTGGCCGACCCGATTGCCGTCGACATTCGCTGGCAGCGCCCGCAATGACTTGGATCGGACTCGATCCCGGCCGCAGCAAATGCGGCTTGGTGCGCTCTGACCACAGCACAGGCCAGATCGAGGTTGCCGCCGTGCTCTCCCCGGAAGAGTGCTTCAAGCAGATTGCGATCTGGCGAGAACGTCCGGGTCTTGAGGGTGTTGTGCTCGGCGATGGCACGGGCAGCAAGCACTGGCAGCGGCAACTCAACGACCTTGGCCTGGCTGTCCAGGTCATCCCTGAAGCGGGAACCACCCTGGCCGCACGAGCCCGCTACTGGCAGCTGGAGCCCCCCAGGGGCTGGCGGCGATTGCTTCCCGAGGGCCTGAGGTTGCCCCCACGGGACTACGACGATGTCGTGGCTCAACTGCTGCTGGAGCGCCATTGGGGAACGGAGCTCAAGCGGGAACCTGGCTTGGTCGTCTTGCGCCAGCTCGCTGCCTAAAACCTGGCCCGCACGCTGAAGGCGTAGTCCCCACCCGCCTCCAGCTGGTAGTCCGTTTTCAACAGGAAGCGCAGCAACGCGTCCTGGATCAAGGCCCGGCCCAGGGAGGGCTCCACCTGCAGCTCGCCGCGGTCAAAGAACCAGGCGAAGGTCCACTCGAACCCTCCAGCGCTGACCTCACCCTCCAGCACCCGCTGGCTAAAGCTTTGGCGCAGCACCCGCAATTGCGCCGTTGTCGTGGGGAGGCGACTCACGCGGACTCAGGCAGTGGGTTGCTCGACCAGCTTGGCGGCAGAGGGAGCAACAAAACCGTTGAGCCTGTTACCAGCCCGCTCAAACCCCAGGCGCTGAATCAGATCCAGACCAGCCAAGACCTCATCGATGACCTCCTCGAGCACCGGCTGTTCGGCGACGGCAAAGCGGCCGAGGACGTGGCCGACAGTGCGCTGCTTACGCTCCACCGGATTCAAGGCAGGAGCGCCAATCCCGATGCGCAAGCGGGGGAACTCTTGGCCACCGAGATGGGCAATGGTGCTGCGCAGACCGTTATGCCCGCCAGCACCGCCCGAGAGCCGCAGGCGCAAGCGACCGAGGGGGAGATCCATGTCGTCCACCAGGATCAGCATCTGGTTGGGCTCGAAGCCAAACCAATCGAGAGCAGCACGAATCGAACGACCGCTGTCGTTCATGTAGGTCTGAGGCATCAACAGACGCAGGCGTTCAGCACCCTGTCCCACCTCCGCGGCGAGGGCGTGGAGCTTGGACTGCTGCTTAAAGCTGCTGTTTTGACGCTTGGCCAGCTGCTCCAGCGCCATAAATCCGACGTTGTGGCGGGTTCCGGCGTACTTCTCGCCCGGGTTCCCTAAACCAACAACAAGACTCAAAGGAGCCATGGAGTCCTTCAACCGGCCGCTTGCTCGTCGTCGGCCTTGAGTTGAGGCTGGGGCTCAGCAGAAGCCTGGGTGACTTCCGCTTCCACCGTGTCGACCGCCTTTCGGAACTCCTGCTCGAATTCCTTCGAGGCGGACTGAAAACCCTTCAGGGTTTTTCCAAGGGTGCGACCCAATTCGGGTAAGCGCTTGGGACCGAACACCAAGAGACCCACGGCGGCAATCACCGCCATCTCAGGCAATCCGATCCCAAACACGTTCATCGGATCAGCCGATGCCGTTCCAGTTGACGGTGATGCCGTCGAGGATCAGGGACTTGTTGTACAGCTGGAGGATCACCAGCAGGAACACCAGGAACAGGGCCATGAACACGCCCATCACGGGGGTCGTGCCCCAGCCGGGCACAACCTTGCCGTACTCGGAGTTCAGGGGGCGAAGCAGATCTCCCAGGCGGGTGCGTTGAGCCATGTCGGGCTGTGCTCTCTGGCAAGGAGTAGGTCTCGTTACTGTAAGGGGCCTGGCCGCCTGAGCGGCTGGCCCCGTCGAGAGTTGTGATGGAAACCACCTCCCCAGCCATGTCTGTGGCACTGGCCGTCTTGGCTGTGCTGCTGGGCCTCACCGGCTTCGGGATCTACACCGCCTTTGGTCCTCCGTCGAAGCAGCTCAGCGACCCCTTTGACGACCACGACGACTAAACCAGCTCTAACGCGACGACCTGCCAGGGCTTGAGCACAAGAGCTCCGCTCTGCCAGGTCTCAGCATTCCCCCGGCGCCAACGCCGTGGCGAGCCCAGCGTCCAGCTCTGTCGCTGAGGGCTGAGGTTCTGCAGCCTCAGCGCCAGCTGCCCTGGGGTTGAGCCGGGCCTGCAGCTGAGCACGCGGATCTGGGGATTGGCTGGACCCATGCCCTCCATCAAGTCGATCGGAGCGAAGACCTCCGCCTGCTGGGCCGCCTTTTGGGCCGGGCGAATCCATAGCGGTTCTCGAAAACGCTGCGCCAAACGAGGCACCCCGGCCGACGCCCACCCGGCTGCACAAGGGACCAACGCGAGCCGAAGCCGTTGGTGTCCGTTATCGGCCGAGGGGTCAGGCCAGGTGGGTGCTCTAAGCAAGGAGACCCCCAGCTGATCGGGGGTGGCGGAGACGCCCTGGGGCCCATCCAGCAGCACCGCCAGACCACCCGCTCCAGCCTTCGCCTGACTGGCCAGCCAACTGATGGCCGTCACTTCCCAGCGCGCCTGCTCCCTAGCCGTCAGGGGCTGGGCCGGCCGCTCAAGCACCCCCGCAGAGGTATCCGCGGCATAGCGCTGAGCAACCTGCGCCAAGGGCAATTCCAGCCGCAACAGCTCATGGCGCTGGCGCCAATCGACCGTCAAAGCCAGCTCCAGATACGGCGAGGCGGCCCGCAGCTGAATGTCGAGTCGAAGCGTGCTTTGGCCGCAGCGGCCGCGGACGACAAAGCGGCAACAGAGCGGTCCCTGCTCCACCAGTTCCGGTGCTCCCTGCCAAGTCAAAGGCAGCGGCTGCTCGCGGTAGTCCGCCGCAATGTCCCAGGCATCCCAAAACTCGCCCTGATCGCTCCAACGGCGCCATTGCAAAGGGCCCGAGAGCTGGGGCACACCATCGGCTCCCCAGAGCTGCTGAACGCCGTCCGCCCCGATCTCGACCCGCACCAAGCCGTTGTCCAAGCGCCAGTGCCCAGCGCTCGCCTCGCACACAACCGGGGCTGTGATTGCTGCCGAGGCCCGCGGCAGCCCATCCGCGCGCTCAAGAGGAACCGCCTGAACAGCCGAGTCCAAGGGGAGCTGAACCCATGTCCCACCGGCTGGACGCCCCTGACTGGGGAGCTGCTCCGGGGCCCCCTCGATGCACCAGGCGCCAGCGGGCAGGCGCAGGGTGACCCGCTCCGCAGGCTGGGGCTGGAGTTGCACCAGCCACCAAGGTTCAGCTCCGCCGCGCGCGGGGAGCAGGGCCTGCAGCCCGTGGTCGCGCTGACGGGCGGCCAGGCGCCGCGCTTGGCGCCACTGCGGTTCCGCCTGCTCAAACACCTCAGGAATTGAGGTGCCCGGAAGGATGTCGTGGAACTGCTGAAACAGCAGCGTTCGCCAGTCCGCACCGGGCTGCTCGCTGCCGCGGAGGTGCAGCAGGGCCTGCACCCAATCGAGCTCCCGAAGCAAGCGCTCGAGGGTGCGGTTATGGCGCTTTTGATCCGGGCGGGTGGTTGCACAGCCGCGGTGCAGTTCGAGATAGAGCTCGTCTCGCCAGACCGGCAATCGGCTCGCCAGGGGCTCCAGTCCCTCGAGATAACTGCGCAGGGTTCCGTGCTGCTGGGGGCAGGCCACGGGCTGCTGCTGCCAGAGGGCCAGCTGCTCCAGCATCTCGGCGGTTGGGCCACCGCCGTGGTCGCCAACCCCCGGGAGCCATAGGGCCTGATCCACACCCGTCGCCGCCTGCCACTGCTGGCGGTAGGTCTCCATCCCCTGGGGATCGCCGCCCGTACCGATGGGAGCCGTCGCCAGGGCCAACAGCTCCGAGCCATCGGCGCTGCGCCAGCGAAACAGGCGATGGGGGAAAGGGTTGCTGCTGTTCCAGGCCAACTTGTGGGTGCAGAACCAACGCACTCCGCTCAGCTGGGCGATGGCAGGAAGCCCAGCTGCGAAGCCAAAACTGTCGGGCAACCAACAGAGCTCGTGCGTCCACTGGGGGAAGCGGCTGCGGCTGTAGGCCTGCCCCTCCTCAAACTGCCGCAGCAACGAGGGGACCCCAACCAAGACGCAATCGGTTTCTACCCAGGGGCCATTGACCGGCTCAAAACGACCCTGTGACGCGGCCAGTTGCAGCCGGGCAAAGAGCGCCGGACGGTGCTGCTCCATCCAGGCGTAGAGCGCCGGGGTGGAGTGGGCGAAGTGGAGCTCGGGAAAACGCTCCATCAACGTCAGGGCCGAATCGAAGGTGCGAATCGCCGCCTGCCAGGTGTCCGCCACCGGCCAGAGCCAGGCCAAATCCAAATGGGCGTGGCCCAAGAGATGGAAACCGCCCGGGGGGCGAGCCTGGGCCATCCGCGCCAACAGGTTGGGAAGGGCTCCCTTCTCGAGCTCTGGCTGCAACGCAGCCAAGGCATCCCCAGAGAGACGCGAGGCGCCCAGAGACAGAGCTTCGGCCGCCAGCACCCCAGCAGGGTCAGCGGGATCCGTCGGCTCCTGCTCGAGCCGGCTGTGAATCAAGGCCCCGTCGTCATGCAGCGGGGAGCGCAGCCGCAGCTCCAGCTGCAATGGCTGGCCTTCCCACCAAGGGGACGGCAGGGCCCAGCGGCAGGCGCTGTCGAACAGGTCGCCCTGGTGCACCAAGGCCCCATCGGCCCAGAGCTCCACGGCATCGGCCCACCAACAGAGGGCCAGACGGGCACGCCGATCACCGCGCTGAGCCACTTGCCAGGACTCAGGGCAGACCAGCTGCAGGCGCAGGCTGATCCATCGCCCGCCGCGCGGCCAGCTCAGCAATCCACGTTGATGCCAGTCGGGGCGGTGGCATGCACCCCAGGGGTCATCCAGGGCCAAAACGCTGTCTCCGTCAGGCGCCTGCACGCTCCAGAGCGGCAGCAGGTCCCAACGGGTTTGTGCCTGAAACGTTTCAATCCAGGAGCGAACAGCGCCCTCTGGCCCCTCTGACATCGGTCAACGCGTTCACGACCCATAGGATGATGCGGCTGCCGCCGGCTCGTTCAGGGCCCATTTGGCGCTTGTCACTCCCTGTCACCCGCCGGACAGACCCATGCTTGCCCTCAAGATCTCGGTTTACTCGGTCGTTTTCTTCTTTATCGGGATCTTCGTTTTCGGCTTTCTGGCCAGCGATCCCAGCCGTACGCCCAGCCGCAAAGACCTGGAGGAGTGATCCTCAGGCTGGCTGAGGTGGGCTGAGCAACCGGCACCACCTCGCCCTTTTTGACCAGTTGGCCGTGGCAAGATCGCGGCCTTACGCGACCCCTTGGTGACTCAGCTCCGGAAGAGACTGATCCAAGGGGTTTCTGCATGTTCCATTGCCGCCACGAGCCTGGTCCCCTTGGGTGCTGCCTGGGCGGCAGAGCCGGCAGCGGTCACCCCTGTTTCAGTGCTCACCAAGGCCAGCGCTGATCAGTCCCCACCTGTGGTGATCAAGCTGCTCGCCAACGAGCAGGGCTTTGATCAACGCATTAACCGTTTCGTCGCGCGAGGCGATGTCCAGATTGACCTGGCCGGGGGCAGGGTTCTGGCGGATCGGCTGGAATACGAGACCGCAACGCGCACCCTGCTGCTGAGCGGGCGCGTTCGCTTCCAGCGCGGTGAGCAGTACTTCCAGGCCAACAGCCTGCGCTACAGCCTGATCGAGAACAGCGGCGATGCCGATGCGGTCTACGGCGTCCTTGATTTCGACACCAGTGAGGTCGACTTCGATCTCAAGGCCTACCCCTCCGTCGCTCTGCCCTCGCTGAGCTACTGGCCAACCTCCAGCCCTTACGAGAAAGCGACGTTTGGAACGGCAACGCCAGAGCTGATTCGCAAAGGCCCCCGCGGAGAGATTCTGGTCAGTGCCGACTGGAGCAACCAAGCCAGCACGGCTGAGCTGGCGCTGACTCAATCGCCGCTCGAAAGATCCGGCGAATCACTGCTGCCGGGGTTAGCCCTCAACGGAGTCACCAGCCCCGAACAACTCCTGGGTCTACCGGAGCGCCCGGACCTCGCGGAGTGGCGCGTTCCACCGATTGCTGTTGCTCCTGCGGCTCAGTCGATGGCCTGCGCGCCACTGATCCCGCCCGTTCCGGATTGGCATCCCTATCCCCTTGCCGTCACGGCCTGGGGTTACGGACAAGCAATCGATGCCAACTTCGGCGATTCCTTCACCTTCAACGGGCGCTGGCGCCCGGAAAACGTCTGGGGCCTGAACTTCAACAAACGTTTGGTCGACGCTGGGCCGCTAGCCCTGGAGTTTGACTCCAACGCCCTGCTGCACAAGACCAGCTGGCAGCCCGGTGGCGAGTTCAACAACAGCGAACCCTTTGCTCCGCTCCCCCCCCAAACCTTTGGCGAATTCACAGCGGCCCTGGGCCTACGGGCATGGCTGCAGCCCTGGCTGAGCCTCGGTTTCTTCGAAGGCGTGAGCCTGCTCACAAGCAACAGCCTCTACGAGCAGACCTTCCGCGAGAACTATCAGACCTTCCTCAATTACTTGGGCTTTGAAGTCGAGGCCCTGGTCAAACCCCAGTGGTCCGTGGTCGGTCGCCTGCACCACCGCTCTGGTGCCTACGGCACCTACGGCGGCGTGAGCGAAGGCAGTAACGCCTACCTCGTCGGCGTTCGCTACCGCTATGGCCAATCCCAGCCGCCGCGGATTGCGCCGCTGATGCCTCCGGCGGCCGGCTGTCCTGGCGCACCAAGCCCAGAGGCCGAAGAGGAGATGAAGCCCCTGGCCGATCAGCTGAACGCCGTGGCTGAGGCCAAGCCCTCCCAGGCCACCAGTGCCAGCCAACCCCCTGCACCTCCGGCCCTTTCGACTGTCCCAGCCGCGGAACTCGAGGCGGAACGGCACAAGGCGATCGAAGCCACAGTCGATCAGCGCGTGAGCGACCTCTATTACGTCCGCAGCTTGAAAGTGGAGCGGCGCGCAGGAACACAGTTCATCAGCCGAGCCCAGGAAGAAGACGACTTCGGCACCGTGAAACCGAGTCAGTTGATGAATCCCAATGGCGATCAGAAACTGATCGAAGGCTTCATCAGTCGCTGGCGCTTTCAGGCGGCCCGCATCTGGATCACGCCGGAGGGATGGACCGCAAATCGCGCCGCCTTCAGCAACGACCCGTTCACGCCGGCCCAATCCTGGATCGACCTCGAGAACGTCGTCGCTGTTCAAGAAAGCGATGAACGCACCAAGATCAGCGCCAAGCGCAGTCGCTTGATTCTTGAAAACCGTCTTCCGATTCCGATGCGGAAGAACATCGTCCTCGAAAAGGATCAACCCGCCGACAACCCTTGGGTCATTGCGGATGACGGCGTGGATCGCAGCGGCATCTACTTCGGCTACAACCTCAAAGAAATTGAACTGATCAAAGGTCGCTCCTTCACCAAACCCAACGGTGTCCGTGTTGAAGAGCAACCCCTGAAGCTCAAAGTGCAGCCACAGTTCATGGTGGCGCGGGCCCTGAACGGGCAGGTCAATAGCTTTGTGCTCCCTGGCGATCCAATCGGCGGACCCAACGGCTCCCAACCCGCTCAGATCGGCGACCTATTCGGTGCCCTGATCAAGCTCGAAGGTTCTGTCTTTGGCTACTCCACCAGCGACTTCACCGTCAGCCTGCCGACGCTGAATCCCCAAAACATGGCCAACGGCACCCGCAGCTGGGGCGATTTCTCACGGCAGATCTTTATCCCCAAAATTGGCTTTGTCCCAGGCGGCACCTACACCACCCGCCTCTTTGGGGCCTATCGCTACAAGACCTACAACGGATCGCTCGGTCAACAGGATGTCTACTCAGCACTGGGCGCTTCGATTGAGCGCCAAGGCGACCTGAAGCCCTGGGGCAAGATCAACCACAACTATTACTGGCGCGCAGCCTTCGGCAACTTCCAAGGCACCGAATTCGAGACCTCCAACCTGATCGACAGCACCCGGGGCAGTTTCTATGGGGCTGTGAACAGCAGCTTGCAGCTCTGGCGAGGCAAAGCGGGGGATCGGGACAACCCCAGAACCACCCAAAACACTCCCCGTCCGATCGAGCCCGGACTCCGGCTCAACACCAACACCAACGTCCGGCTCGACTACTACGGCGACGGAACAAGCCAAAACACCATCACCCTGACCGGCGGTCCGACGCTCACCTTGGGCCGGCTTGAGAAAAACTTCTTCGACTTCACCGAGATCTCCATCTCAGGCGGCGGCAGCCTCCAGCAAGGACAAAGCCCCTTCAGCTTTGATCGCAATGTCGACCTCGCCACCCTGGCCTTCGGCTGGAAGCAACAGCTCTTTGGTCCATTGCTCTTCAGCGGTGGTATCGGCTTCAACGTCGATGGCAATTCGGGCTACTACGGCGACATCACCGGATCCTTCGCTGAGCTGATCTGGCAGCGCCGCGGCTACGAATTCGCCATCTACTACAGCCCCTACGAGCAGGTCGGTGGCGTCCGCGTGAAGCTGAACGACTTCAACTACCGCGGGACTGGTCTGCCATTCGTGCCGTATACCCCGACCGATTTCACCAAACAACGCCAGGGCCTCTATTGAGGCGGTAACGCCGGCAACGGGCTGGGTCCATCCAGCAGTTCACCGCCGACCATCACCTGGCTGCCGGTGAAATCAACACCGACGAGGATGGCCTGATCGAGCCTCAGCCCAGGGGTCAGGGCCTGAATCATCACAGCTCCGCTCAAATCGGCGCTGCTCAAGTTGGCTCTCGATAGATCCGCATTGCTCAGCCGGGTCTCCTGCAGCCGTGCACCCTCCAAGTTGGCTCCACTGAGGTCAGCTCCCTCCAAGTTGCTGCCCCTGAGGTCCGCCCCGCGCAGATCCGCTTCGCGCAGATCGATGCCGTTCAGCATCAATCCACTCAGGTCTGCGCCACGTAGATCACAGCCTCGGCAGTCCGACCAAGCGGGCGCAACCAGCGCCGGTTCCCCTGGAAACGGCTCAACGGTCAGGGGAGCGGATTGCCCGGCGCCAGGGCAGCCGATCAAAGCGAGCACCAGGGCTGTCGATCCGCCCCCAAGCCAGCTGCTCGCCATGGCCCCTACGCCGCTATCTCATTCATAGACAGTGGAGCAACTGTCCGCCACGGATCAGGCGGCTTGGAACTGACGCAGATAGGGAAGGCGCTGGGCCGTGGCCTTGAGTGCGTCGTCATTGGCCAGCAACTGGCCCGTGGCATCCCACTGGCCGCTCAGCAGCATCTGCTTGGGACCCGCCGCCAAGGTCAAGGCCCACTGCTGGTCGCCGCACGAGAGCGTCAAGGACTCAACATCCACCACGAAAGAGGCCGTTGCATCGGCTTCAGCGACGGCCTGGATGGCCAGCATGGTGTCGTGGTCGGCTGAGAGACAGGGGATCCCCAGCGCCAGGCAGTTCCCGTAGAAGATCTCAGCGAAGCTCTCGCCGACCACGGCCCGAATACCCCAGCGCATCAGGGCCTGCGGGGCATGCTCGCGGCTGGAGCCACAGCCGAAATTGCGGTTCACCAGCAGCACGGAGGCCTCTTGATGCTCCGGGCGATCAAAGGGATGGGCACCGGCCAACTCAGCGCGGTCATCCGCGAAGGCCGCGGGCCCGAGGGCATCAAAGGTGACGCACTTGAGGAAACGGGCCGGAATGATCCGGTCGGTGTCGATGTCATCGCCGCGCACCACAACGCTGGTGCCAGAGACGCGGCCGATTGAACCGGAGGGGAACGAAGTGGAGCTAGCCATCGGTTGAGAAGAAAAACGCGAGCAATCAGGCGTTGAGCAACGCGCGCACATCACTGACGCGGCCATGAATCGCTGCCGCGGCCACCATCGCTGGGCTCATCAGCAGGGTGCGGCCACTGGCAGAGCCCTGGCGTCCCTTGAAGTTGCGGTTGCTGGAGCTGGCACTGATCTGGCGGCCTTCCAAACGATCAGGGTTCATGGCCAGACACATCGAGCAGCCCGGCTCGCGCCACTCAAAGCCCGCCGCTTCAAAGACCTTGTCGAGACCTTCAGCCTCAGCGGCGGCCGCCACCTGCTCGCTGCCGGGGACCACAAAGGCCTTGATCCCTTCTGCCACGTGGCGTCCCTTCGCCACCGCTGCCGCGGCCTGAAGATCGCTCAAGCGGCCATTGGTGCAGCTGCCGATGAAGCAGACATCCACCGGCAGACCGGCGATCGGGGCACCAGGCTGCAAATCCATGTAGCGGTAGGCCTCTTCCGCCAGGGGCCGCTCATCGGGCTCGGTCTGCTCCAGGGTGGGCACGGCCTCGTCAACCCCGATTCCTTGGCCCGGGGTGATGCCCCAGGTGACCGTCGGCGCAATCGAAGCTGCGTCAAAGCGCACTTCATCGTCAAAGACCGCGTCACTGCCGCTGGCCAAGCCACTCCACCAGCGCACCGCCTCAGCCCAGGCCTCACCGCTCGGAGCGAAAGGCCGGCCCTCGAGGTAGTCAAAGGTGACCTGATCGGGATTGACGTAACCGCAACGGGCGCCGCCCTCAATCGCCATGTTGCAGAGGGTCATGCGCTCCTCCATCGAGAGGGCCTCAATCGCTGGACCGGCGAATTCGTAGGCGTAACCCACACCACCCTTCACCCCCAGGGTGCGGATGACATGCAACACCAGGTCCTTGGCGTAGACCCCACGCTGGAGCTGACCATCCACCCAGATTCGGCGGACCTTGAGCTTGCCCATCGCCAGGCTCTGGCTCGCCAGCACATCACGCACCTGACTGGTGCCGATGCCAAACGCAATCGCGCCGAAGGCCCCGTGGGTGGAGGTGTGGGAGTCACCGCAGGCCACGGTCATGCCCGGCTGGGTCAAACCCAGCTCGGGGGCAATCACGTGCACGATCCCCTGGCGACCGCTGCCGATGCCGTGCAGGGTGATGCCGTGCTCGGCGCAGTTGGCCTCGAGCGTCGCCAACATTTCCTCCGCCAGGGGATCGGCAAAGGGGCGCGCCTGGGAGGTGGTCGGAACGATGTGATCCACCGTGGCGACCGTGCGCTCGGGGTGCCGCACCGTCAGGCCCAAGTCCTTCAAACCAGCAAAGGCCTGGGGACTGGTGACCTCGTGGATCAGATGCAGGCCGATAAACAGCTGGGTGGCCCCACCCGGCAGTTGGGAGACCTGATGTAGATCCCAAACCTTGTCGTAGAGGGTGCCGGAGCTCACGCCGATGCCTGCAGCGGAATCGACGAGCCTACTCAGGCCAACTGCAGCCTCAATCGGTTGAGGGCCTCACCGGCGCTGAGGGTCTGAATCCAGGTCCGCCCGCGACTCGTACCGAAGCGCACCCCCTCGCTGCTGCAGCCATCCGGACCGGCGATCGCCAGATGCACCAAGCCCACGGGTTTCTCGTCGCTGCCACCACCGGGTCCAGCCACGCCGGTGATCGCCAGCCCCCAATCGGCACCCGTTACGCGCCGCGCCCCTTCTGCCATGGCCTGCGCGACCGGATCACTCACGGCACCGTGGGCCTGCAACAGCTCCGCCGGAACGCCCAACAGTCCCTGCTTCACGCCATTGGCATAGGCAATCACCCCACCCAGGAACACATCAGACGCCCCAGGAACAGCGGCCAAGGCCGCGCCCAATCCACCACCGGTGCAACTCTCGGCAACAGCGACCGTCTGCCCCCGCAGCCGCAGCTGTTGCAGAACAACCTCAGCCAGGCTCTGCTCATCCACACCAAAACAGCTCTGCCCGGTGCGGCGGCGGATCTCGCGCTCCACGGGCAGAAGCAGGGCTTCAGCATCCGCCTGATGCTCGGCCCTGGCCGTGATGCGCAACTTGACCTCCCCGGCACCGGCATAGGGGGCCACGGTCGGGTTGGCCTGCTCAAGCAGATCCGCCATCTCTTCTGCCAAGGCTGATTCCGAGACCCCCCAGAACCGCAGCATCCGGCTGGCGAAGACCCCCGCGGCCAAGCCGGACTGACGCAGCCAGGGGGCCGCGGTCTGCTGCCACATCGCCTTCATCTCACTGGGAACCCCCGGGAAGGTCAGGACCGTGAAGCCTGGAACTGGGCTCCAGATCATTCCCGGGGCCGTTCCGGTGGGGTTCGGCAGCACGGCAGCACCCTCAGGCAAAAAGGCCTGGCGGCGGTTGCTCGGGGAGCAGATTCGGCCGCGAGCAGAGAGGCGCGCCTGGATCTCGGCCCAGATCTCGGGATGCTCCACCAAGGGGGTCTCAAACGCAGCGGCGATGGCCTCCGTTGTGAGGTCGTCGGGGGTGGGACCCAGCCCCCCGGTGGTGATCAAGACGCGGCAGCGCCCAGCCGCCTGGCGGACCTCAGCCATTAAGCGCTCTCGGTTATCCCCCACCACCATCTGGCGCTGGTGGGGGACCCCAAGGGCTGCCAATTGCTCCGCAATCCAGCGGGCATTGCCGTTGGTGATGTTGCCCAGCAGCAATTCGCTGCCGACGCAGAGGACCTCAGCCGTCAACGCCCTGGTCCTGCTGGGCCCGCTCGCGGCTCAAGCTGCGGCGGCAGATCGTCACCGCAGCAATCAAGACCGCGGTCGCCAACGTCAACCAAAGGAAACGCAGTTCCGCCCCGGCAAAGACCAAAGCCAGAGCCGCCAGCCACTGGGTAAAGGCATAGATCAGCAGCACCGTGCGGCGGTGGCTGAAGCCTGCTCTGAGCAAGCGGTGATGCAGGTGGCGGCGATCGGGATAGAAGGGAGAGTGCCCCTCGCTCACCCGGCCCATGATCACGGCGGACATGTCCGCCAGCGGCAGGGCCAGGATCAATAAGGGGAACAGCAGGCTGACGCTCGTCAAACCCTTTGCCGGGCCAATGATGCTGATGGCGGCCAAGGCAAAGCCCAAGAAATAGGAGCCGCCATCGCCCATAAAAATCTTGGCTGGATTGAAGTTGTGGCGCAGAAAGCCAAGGCAACTGCCAGCCAATGCCGCGGCCAGCAGACCAGGGGCCGGCTGCGAGAGGCTGTAGCTCACCGAAAGCAAGGCAACCGCTGCAATGCCGCTGACACCGGCGGCCAGGCCATCCAAGCCATCGAGCCAGTTGATGGCGTTGGTGATCCCCACGAGCCAGATCACGGTGAACAGCAGGCTCAGCGGTTCAGACAGGGGAATGACCCCTGCACTGCCAGCGAAGGGCAGATCGATGGCACCAATACGAACGCCTTGACTCCAGACGGCCATCGCCACCGCGACCTGCCCTCCGAGGCGGGGCAACGGGGGCAAGGCAAACAGGTCATCGGCCAGGCCAATGACGAAGTAGCAAAGGGAGCCGGCCAGGGTGGTCCAAATCAGGGCATCCCGCTGAGGCGGCAGCTCCACAAAGCCACCCAGACGCCAGATCAAGAGCAGCCCGAGCACAAAGCCGGAAACGATCCCAACACCCCCCAGGCGCACCATCGGCGTGGTGTGCTGCTTTCTGGGGTCAGGCTGGTCAATCAGGCCCCAGCGCAGCCCGAGTTGCCGCACCAGAGGGACGATCAAGGCGGTCAGCAGTGCAGCGCTTCCGAAGGCCAGAACAGCGGCAAGATCCGGCCGGCTGGAAATCATCGAAGGCGGTGCTCAATGCAGTGCGCAGTAGCCCAAACAAAAGGCCCTGCCAGCCAAAGCTTAAGCAGGGCCTGGGAGTTCGGCGATAGGCAAGGCCCCCCTGAGGGGCCAGTCGCTCAAGCGGGCTGCAGCTCGCGCTGGTGGGCGTAGAGGGGGAAACGCTCACACAGCGCAGCGACGCGCTGGCGGCAACGCTCCTCAATCGCTGCGTCCTCCGGGTTGAGCAGGCGATCGGCAATCACATCGGCCACCTCACGGAAGGCCTCTTCATCGAAGCCGCGGGTGGTGCAAGCAGCGGTTCCCAGCCGCAGACCGCTCGTCACAAAGGGGGACTGGGGATCAAAGGGAACCGTGTTCTTGTTCGCCGTGATGTGCACATCGCTCACGAGGAGGTCGGCGACCTTGCCGGTCATGCCGATGCCCCGCAGATCCAACAGCACGATGTGGTTGTCGGTGCCCGCACTCACCACGTCAATGCCGCGCTCTTTGATGCGAGCCGCCAGGGCTTGAGCGTTGGCAACCACCTGCTTGGCATAGGCCTTGAAGCTGGGCTGCAGGGCCTCACCAAAGGCCACTGCCTTGGCCGCGATCACGTGTTCCAGGGGACCGCCCTGGCTGCCGGGGAAGACGGCTTTATCGAACTGCTTGGCGAACTCCGCATCACGGCAAAGGATCAGGCCGCCGCGGGGACCACGCAGGGTCTTGTGGGTGGTGGTGGTGACCACATCACAGACGGGCACCGGGTTGGGGTGAACACCCGCAGCCACCAAGCCAGCGATGTGGGCCATGTCGGCCAGCAGGTAGGCGCCGACCTCATCGGCGATGGCTCGGAAGGCCTGGAAGTCGATCGTGCGGGGGTAGGCGGAGTAGCCGCAGACGATCAGCTTGGGCTTGTGCTCGAGCGCCAGCTTGCGAATGGACTCGAAGTTGAGCTGCTGGGTGGTCTCATCGACGCCGTACTGGACGACGTTGAACCACTTGCCACTGACGTTGACCGGTGAACCGTGGGTCAGGTGACCGCCATGGCTCAGGTCCATCCCCATGATCGTGTCGCCGGGCTTCAACAGCGCCAGGAACACCGCGAAGTTGGCCTGAGCGCCGCTGTGGGGCTGGACATTCGCCCAGGCCGCACCAAAGAGCTCCTTGGCCCGCTCAATCGCCAGCTCTTCGATCGCATCGACGTGCTCGCAACCGCCGTAGTAGCGCTTCGAGGGCAGACCTTCGGCGTACTTATTCGTGAGAACGGAGCCCTGGGCTTCCATCACAGCCTGGGAGGCGAAGTTCTCCGAGGCGATCAGCTCCAGGTGGGTCTGCTGACGCTGCAGCTCCTTGCCAATCAGGGCAGCGATGGCGGGATCGCTGGCAGCCAAGGGGCGATTGGTGGCTGCTGCGGTGGACTCCGCCATGACAAATCAGGGCTCAGGTTGACCTGAATCGTAAGAAACCGCAGCACTGCTCGCTGGCCGGTGCCTCGCCAATAAAAAAGTCGCCCCGAAGGACGACTCTTTGAAGGCGCGCCTGGAGAGATTCGAACTCCCGACCCTCTGATCCGTAGTCAGATGCTCTAATCCGCTGAGCTACAAGCGCCTGCGCTTGCCTGGACATTCTGCCCACATCGAGGGCCCACACGTCAACCGACCAGACTGGAGTCAACGAGGAGCCGCCCAGACATGCCGATCCGTTGGTATGGCCCTGCCAACCCTGAGGACCCCACCTACCGGCACTTCAACCGGATCGTGAATCTGGTGCTGCACGGCATGGTCTTTGCCGCCCTCAACAGCGGCCTCTGGTTTGTCCAGGAAATGCGGCACCCCTGGAGCCACCTCAACTGGCTCACCAGCACCTGGGCCGTGCTGTTGATGGCCCACCTGATCAGCGTGGCCGCGCAACGTCCGAAGGCGTCATCCTGAGCGCAGCTCTGAGCTCGGCTGGCATGGCCCTCTCCCCTGGCGAGATCCGCGACCTGCAACTCGCGATTGCCGATCGCCTCTACATCCAAATCGGAGGCTGGCACCTCTACCTCGGAGACGCTGGCCTCGCCGAAACCCTGGCGATTGAATGCGCCGCCAGGCTCGATCAAGGCGCCGGTGTCTGCGCACGGCAGTCCCTCGAAGCCGTGCAAGTTCCGATTGGTGGCGGGAGCAGCAAGCTTCCCCTTGCCCGCCTGGTCCCGGCCGGACAACTGCAGGACCTGGAGGATCTGCTGGAGAACCACAGTTAGGGTTGCTCCCACCTGCCAGGGCCCAGTGCTGGTCATCGAGGTCACCAACGCTCGCGAGGTGGTGCGTCAGCGCATCGGTCGTCTGGGCAGCCGTTTGATCGGCAAAGTCGTCGATGCGGAGGCTCAGGTCGAGAAAGCCTTGATCCAAGAAATGGAAACGGCCTTTCGCGACTTCGGCATCGAAGCCCGGATCTACTCCGTCGATGGTCCAGCGATGGTCGGCAAAAGCCACCTGGAGCTGCCGATCCAAGTCCGCGAGGAGCGGGTCGTCGAGCTCTAACCCCGGCCGGGCAGACGCGCCCGCAGCTGACGGCCGATCTCTAGGGCCTCAGGCACCTTCGCGCCGCCTGCAATCAAGCCATAAACCAAGAGGCCCAGGCCACCGCTGAAGCTGCACTGCAGCACTAAGCCGAGCAGATCCTGGGGCCAGGCAATCGCCTGGGCCGTCGCCCAAGCGATCAAACCAGCCACCAGAGCGGCCGCCAGCAAGAGCACGCTGTCCCGTGCCCAGTTGGCGAGCGGCATCCCTGGAACGCGGCGCTGCAGGGCCAACAGCAGACCGAAGCAGGTGATCAGATTCACGCCAACCGTGGCGAGCACCAGCCCAGGCGCGCCGAAGTTCAACGCGGGCAGCTGCAGCCCCCAGGGCGTCGGACCACCCACCAGGACCCAATCGAACAGGGCATTCAGCGCGATCCCCGCCATCGAGAAGCGAAACGGGGTCGTGCCATCGCCGAGGGCATAAAAGACGCGCACCAGCACGTCCCGCCCCAGGTAGGCCGGCATCCCGACGCCGTAGGCCATCAGCAAACCGCCCACCAGGGCCGCCGCTCCAGCGTTGAAGGCGCCGCGCTCGTAGACCAAAGCGACGATCGGACCCGCCAAGGCCACCATCAGCGCCCCCAGCGGGAGCATCGAGGCATTCGAGAGCATCAAGCCCTGGCGAATCCGAGCGATCAGCTCCGGGCGATCCCCAGGGGCTGTGAGCCGGGCAAAGACCGGCAGCAGCGGCACCAGCAGCGCATTGGAGAGCAGACCCAAAGGGGTCTGCACCAGAAGGTTGGCGTAGCCCAAACCCGCCGCCGCACCGACGATCCCTGAGGCAAAGAAGAGATCGGTGAAGACGTTGATCTGCAACATCCCCGACGAGAGGGTGGCCGGACCCATGACCTGAAGCACCTCCTGAACGCCAGGGTGCTTCCAATCCCAGACCAACTGGAATTTGTGCAGCCCCTGCTTGGCCAGGGCCGGCAGCTGAATCAACCACTGAAAGATGGCCCCCAGCAGGGTCGTTCCCGCCAAGACCGCACCGCCCAGGAAGGCGTACTGGGGAAGAGCAATGTCGGAACCCAGGTGCAACCACAGAATCCCCAGGCCGGCGATCACCGCCACGCTGGAGAGCAGGGGACTGACCGAGGGCAGCCAGAACTCATCGGCGGCGTTCAGGGCGCCAAAGCCCAGCCCAATCAAGCCGGCGAACAGCGCCATCGGCGCCATCCAGCGCAGCTCCAGCACCGCGATCGCATGGCGCTCGGCATCCAGCCCCGGACCCACCAGGTCGATGAGCGGATCAGCAGCCACAAACAACAGCAGGGTGACGCCAATCAGCGCCGCACCGACCAGGGTGTTGATGGCGGCGAGGACATGGGCACCTTCTTCGCGGGGACGACGGGCCAGGGCGCTGACCATGGCGCTGTGGAACGGGCCGTTAATCCCTCCGAGCAGGATCAACAGAAAGCCCGGGAGCACATAGGCGTAGTTGTAGGCGTCGTAGGCCGCCCCCACGCCAAAGGCAGCGGCGATGGCCTGCTGGCGCACCAGGCCAGCCAATTTGCTGAGGGCCGTTGCGACCGCCACGATTAGGGCGATTCGCCGCAGTGAGCGGTTGGCTTGGCTCATCGAGGCGCCGCAGGGCCCAAACTCGGGCGATTCTTGCCGCTCTGCATGCCAGCTGCCACTTCCCTGCCAGTCCTGGCACTGGAGGACCTGCATGAGGGGGTCCTGCTCAAGCGCTACAAGCGCTTTCTCGCGGATGTGCAGCTGAGCAGCGGCGAGGTCGTCACGGCCCACTGCGCCAACACCGGACCGATGACCGGCGTGCTGCACGTCGGCGGGCGCGTCAGGCTGCGCTACGCCCCATCACCGACCCGCAAGCTCGCCTGGACCTGGGAGCAGGCCGAGGTGCCCGGTGCCGATGGCCAGCCGGTCTGGGTCGGGATCAATACGGCCCTGCCCAACCGACTGGTGCGCGCCACGATCGAGACCGGCTGCCTTGAACCCTGGCTCGGTCCGATCGAGAGCATTCGCGCGGAGGTGGCCTATGGCCTCAATCGCCGCAGCCGCATTGACCTGCTGCTCACCCCAGCCGAGGGTGCGGAGGACCCGCGCCCGATCTACCTCGAGGTCAAAAACACCACCTGGTGCGACGGCGATCTCGCGCTCTTCCCAGACACGGTCACGGAACGGGGGCAGAAACACCTGCAGGAGCTGATGGGGGTCCTCCCAGAGGCCCGAGCAGTGCTGGTGCCCTGCCTGAGCCGCTCCGATCTCGGGCGCTTCGCCCCCGGCGATCAAGCCGACCCGCGCTACGGCGAACTCTTCCGCGAAGCCCTGGAGGCTGGTGTGGAAGTCCTGCCCTGCCGCTACAGCTTCAGTGCAACGAGCATCGACTGGCTTGGGGTGGCCAGCGTCCAAGCCCAGAGCGAGGGCTCATAGAGTTAGGGACCTCGAGCCAGCCGCTGTGGATACCCGCGCGTTTAAGCGATCGCTGCATCACTCCGATCGCTACAACCGCCGCGGCTTTGGTCTGGGGGAAGAGGTGGCCGGCAGCCTTGAGCAGGCTTACCAAAGCAATCTGATCGCCAGCATCCGTGAAAACGGATACGAGCTCAAACATGGCCGACTTCAGGTGAAGTTGGCCGAAGCCTTCGGTTTCTGCTGGGGGGTCGAGCGGGCCGTGGCCATGGCCTACGAAACCCGCAAGCACTATCCGACTGAGCGGATCTGGATCACGAACGAGATCATTCACAACCCCTCGGTGAACGATCACCTGCGGGAGATGGACGTGCTGTTCATCGACGTTGAGAACGGAGTCAAAGACTTCTCCAAGGTCGCCAGTGGCGATGTGGTGATCCTTCCCGCCTTTGGCGCCACCGTCCAGGAGATGCAACTGCTCAACGAGCGGGGCTGCCACATCGTCGACACCACCTGCCCCTGGGTCTCCAAGGTGTGGAACACCGTGGAGAAGCACAAGAAGCACGACATCACCTCGATCATTCACGGCAAGGTGAAGCACGAGGAGACCCTCGCCACCAGCTCCTTTGCCGGCACCTACCTGGTGGTGCTCGATCTGGCCGAAGCGCAGCTGGTCTGCGATTACATCCTCGCCAGCAGCGGTGGAGCAAACCCCAGCGCGGAGCAACGTCAGGCGTTTATGGAGCGCTTCTCCAATGCCTGCTCACCGGGCTTTGATCCCGACCGGGATCTCGCTCGCGTCGGCGTGGCGAACCAGACCACCATGCTCAAGAGCGAAACCGAAGAAATCGGTCGCTTGTTCGAGCGCACGATGCTCAAGCGCTTTGGTCCCGCTGAGCTCAACGACCACTTCCTGGCCTTCAACACCATCTGCGA
>NZ_JAFMFX010000060.1:0-10928 GCF_017855895.1 Vulcanococcus sp. CPBay_Sum15L08_68
ACGCAGAAGCGCCTTGGCGCTGCTGGAGGGTGGTCGTCATGAGTACGGGAAAGAAAGGCTCAACGGCAAGCCGTCAGAGCGGTAGTTAGGGCGACCCAAACGGGTTGCCCCGGGGAATGTAAAGGAAGTTTGCGCGCTTTGTAAAGCGATCTTGCGCAACGCCTCCATGACTGCAGGTAGCCAAGCCCCAAAACCGCTGCTAGGAGTCGCCTGTCACGCCTTCAGCGCCATGCGTCTTCCCCTGCTGCTGCTTGCTGCCGGTCTCCTGCTAGCGGGCTGCCAAGGAGGGGAACGCCGCGATAACGAAGCGCAGATCGAACGCCTGAATCGGCTGGAACTGCGCCTTCAGCAGCTGGAGCAACGGCAAGCCAACCCTGGAGGGGTGGACACCAGTGATCCCACCGGCAAGGCCCCGGCCGGGCCGGTCAAGTCCTTGACCTTCCGCACCGACAGCGCCGATGACCGCCTCAGGATCTACTGGGCAGACGGCAGCACCAGCGATCTGCCCTGCACCAAGGAGCAGGGCACCTGGGCCTGCGGCTAGGCCGCCATCAGGGCCTGCAGGGCCTCAAGCCAGGCCCCCTCGCTCGCCCAACGTTCCCGGCGACAGAGGCTGAAGGCGATGCCCTTCTCGCCGTAAGCCGCCTCATTAATAAAGACAGGCCAGTGGGCCTCGGCAGGAAAACCCAGGGTCTGCGGGTCGAAGCGCCATTCAGCCGGGCAGTCCTGGCCGCCGGGCTGCCAAAAGAGGGCCTGCCCGACCTGCAGCGGCCTCCAGTCCTGACGTTCGAGGGCCGGGTGCACACAGGCGATGGCCTCGCCGGCCGAGTCCCGGGGCAAATCGACACTGCCGCAATGGCGATAGACCTGAAGGCCCGCGGGCAGGCGCAGCTCCCCGGCGGCCGCCTCGGCCAAGACCGCGAAGACCGCCTCGAGCGCCAGCTGGGTTTGCCGCAGGATTGGCGCACTGAGTAGCCCTTGGGCCACAGGCCCCACCTCGATCACCAGGCCGCAGGGCCAACGCTCCACCAAAAAACCCGTCTGGGCAGCATCGGCCTCGTGCAGATAGATCGGTAGCCCCAGCCGAGCCTGAACACCAGCCGCCAGGGCGAGATCGGCGGGGCGGCGTCCATAGACCACCAGTGAATTGCCCATGCCGCTGGTGGTGCTGTGCAGGTCAATCGCGACCGCACAGGGATTCGCGCCCGTCGGGGCGAACTGGGCCAGCAGCTCCCGGGCACGCTGCAGCTCCAAGGGCTGCTGGGTGAGATCGGCCAGCAGCTCGGGGGCAAAACAGCGGTTGAGATCGCGATCGATGTAACGGCGATTGGCCGCATGGGCCGCCGGATTACCGAGGACCAGCTGCACAGGCAGCCCAGCGCAGTCGAGGTCCCGGGGCTCCCTGCGCCAACGCTCGAGCAAAGCCGGAGCGTTGCGCTCATTGCCGTGGGTCCCCGCCACAACCAAAACCTGAGCCCGCCCCATGCCCTTTGCTCCAGCCCGCAGCTGAGTCAGCCTGGCAGAAGTCTTCTGAACGTCCATGGCCATCCCCCCTGCCGTGGTGACAGCCGCCCGCAACGGCTGGCAGTGGCAGTGGCAGCAACTGATGGGGGGCCTTGGACCCGCCGATGCCGAGGGGAACTACACCCGCCCCGCCGGAGCCTTTGTCGCCAAACCAGCGCTGCCCCCATCGGCCGGTGAGGCGGGGGCCCACGTGCTGATCGTGGGACGGAGCTGCCCCTGGGCCCACCGGGCTTGGCTCGTCTGGCAGCTGCGGCAACTGCACCAGAGCATTGAGCTGCTGGTGGTGGAGCCCGATCCCAAGGCAGGCCGCTGGCGCTTCAGCGAGCCCTTCCGTGGCTGCCAGACCCTGCAGGAGCTCTACCGAGCCGCTGGGGCAGACCCCAACCAGCGGGCCACCGTTCCGGTCCTGGTGGACAGCCGCTCAGGACGCGTGGTGGTGGGCGAAAGCGCTCGCCTGATGGAACTGCTGAACAGCTGGCCAGCAGCGCAGGACGCCCTCGACCTGGAACCCGCCAACCAGGCTCAGGCCATCGCGCACTGGCGCGAGCGCCTGCAATACAGCGTCAATGACGGGGTCTATCGCTGCGGATTTGCCCGCAACCAAGCGGCCTACGACCGGGCCGAATCAGCGCTCTTTGAGACCTTGAGCGAAGCGGAATCGGTCCTGGCTGACGCCGGCACCTCGCCCTGGCTCTGCGGAGAGAGACCCAGCCTGGCTGATGTTCAGCTCTTCCCCACCTTGATCCGTCTGGAGTTGGTCTACGCCCCCCTGTTCGGGGTCAGCCGTCAGCCGCTCTGGCAACTCCCTGGGCTCTGGGCCTGGAGACAGCGCTTCTTCGCGCTGCCTGGCGTGGCCGAAACCTGCTGCGATCAGGCCTGGCGCAAGGACTACTTCGGCGCCCTGTTTCCCCTCCATCCTTCGGGGATCGTGCCCGCGGGCCCCGCCCTGGCCACACTGGTGTCAGGAACCGTCTCAGCATGAGCGCCGCCGCCGATCCGGTCTTTGAAGGTGTCTATGGCACCTACAGCATCACGGACACGGACCGGCGCGAGGTCCTGGGGTACCGGCTGGCCCTCTTCACGGCGGCGGTGGCCCAGGCCGCACTGCTGATCCAATGGCAGCAGCTCGGTGGAGCGTGGATCTGGCCCTGGCTACTGCCTTTGGCCGCAGGGGTTGGCCTGGCCCTGCGTTGGATTCACATCTATCTGCGCCCCCTGCACCGCGCCCTGCAATGGTTCTGGCTGGCGGGATGCCTGGGCTTCCTCGCCCTGCTGATCAGCGCCGGTCCCCAAGGAATGGCCGACGCACTCAGCACAGACAGCCGCTGGATCTGGGCCGTGGGTCCCTTCTTCGCGGCCCTGGCGGGGATCGGCTTCAAGGAGTTTTTCTGCTTCCGCCGCCCCGAGGCCATCGGCGTGACTCTGCTGCTGCCTCTGGCGCTGCTCGGACGCCTCAGCCATCTGCTCAGCCCTGAAGCCACGGCGACCCTGCTGGCCATCGAGGCGGCGCTACTGCTGGTGCTGACCCTGCGGAAATTCCCGATGGATGCCGCGGCCGACGTGGGCGATAAGAGCGTGTTTGCTTATCTGGAAGCGCAGCGACAGCCCCCCAACTTGTGAGCCTGATCAGCCTGGTGGATGTCCGCAAGGACTTCGGCATCCGCACCCTCTTCGACGGGCTGACCCTGCACATCGGTGAACGCGAGCGCCTGGGGCTAATCGGACCCAACGGCG
Organism: Vulcanococcus sp. CPBay_Sum15L08_68; assembly: GCF_017855895.1. Taxonomy (NCBI): domain Bacteria; kingdom Bacillati; phylum Cyanobacteriota; class Cyanophyceae; order Synechococcales; family Synechococcaceae; genus Vulcanococcus; species Vulcanococcus sp. CPBay_Sum15L08_68. The sequence goes on from NZ_JAFMFX010000060.1 coordinate 3,259, forward strand.
CCGGGAAGTCCACCTTGATGCGAGTCCTGGCGGGACTCGAGCCCACTGGGAGTGGCAACCGCCGGGTCCTGCCCCAGGCCCGCATCGTCCTGGTGAGCCAGGAGCCGGAGATGGATCCGCAGCGGACCGTGCTCGAGCAGGTCTTTGCTGAGAGCGGCGAGAAGATGCAGCTGCTGCGCCGCTACACCGAGGTCAGCGAGGCCCTCGCCGCGGCCCATGAGCGGGGCGACGACGATGCCGCCCTGCTGGCGGAGCTGGGCCAACTGAATGGACGGATGGACCAAAGCCAAGCCTGGGGCTTGGAGCAGCAAATCCGCGAAGTTCTGCAGCGGCTGGGCATCGGCGACACCCAACGCCGGGTCGGGGATCTCTCCGGCGGCTACCGCAAGCGCCTAGCCCTGGCGGCCGCCCTGGTGGCCGACCCGGATGTCCTGCTGCTGGACGAGCCCACCAACCATCTCGATGCCGACTGCATCCAGTGGCTCCAGGGCTATCTGCAGCGTTTCAGCGGGTCCCTGGTGCTGATCACCCACGACCGCTACGTCCTCGATCAGGTCACCAACCGAATCGTGGAGGTGGACCGCGGCGAGGCCCGCAACTACAGCGGGAACTACGCCTATTACCTCGCCCGCAAAGCCGAAGAGGAGGCAGCGGCTGCCGCCAGCGAAGCCAAATTCAAGGGAGTGCTGCGGCGTGAGCTGGAGTGGCTCAAGCGGGGCCCCCAAGCGCGAAGCACCAAACAAAAGGCGCGCATCCAGCGGATCGAGGCCATGCAGGAGGCCCCCAAGCGCCAGGGGAAAGGGGACCTGAGCCTGACCAGCAACCAGCGGCGGCTCGGGAAGCGAGCGATCGAAGCCGAGGCGGTGCTGGTCTGGGCCAGCGAGGAGGCCCAAAACAGCGGCCAGACGCCGCTGTTGCGCGACTTCAGCTACGACTTCAGCCCGGAGGATCGGATCGGGATCATCGGGCCCAATGGCTCCGGCAAATCAACCCTGCTGGATCTGATTGCCGGTCGACGCATCCCCCAGGGCGGACGGGTTGAGCTGGGATCAACCGTGAAGCTCGCCTACTTCGACCAGCACAGCCACACCGTGCTCGATCAGACCGATGCCGCCGGCCGGGAGCGCAAGGTGATCGACATCGTCAAGGAGGCCGCCAGCACTGTCGAGATCGAGGGTTCCACCCTCAGTGCCTCCCAGCTGCTGGAGCGATTTCTGTTTCCTCCGGCGCAGCAACACCAGCCCGTCAGCAAGCTCTCCGGCGGGGAGCGGCGGCGACTGCACCTCTGCCGCCTGCTGATTGAGGCGCCCAACGTCCTGCTGCTCGATGAGCCGACGAACGATCTCGACGTCCAGACCCTGACGGTTCTCGAGGATTTCCTAGAGGACTTCCGCGGTTGTGTCGTCGTGGTCTCCCACGACCGCTACTTCCTCGACCGCACCGTCGATCGCCTCTTCAGCTTCGAGGACGGCCAACTCCAGCGCTTTGAAGGGAACTACAGCAGTTATCTCGAGCGGCAGGCCGCCAGCCGCCCAGCCCCAGCCGCTCCGAGCAGTCCAGCAGAGAAGAAAGCCAAGGAGGCCCCCGCCAAACCGGCCAAGGCCCGGCGGCGCAGCTTCAAGGAAAACCGTGAACTCGAGCAACTGGACGCCAACCTTCCCCTTTGGGAGGCACGCAAGGAGGAACTCGAAGCACTCATGGCTGCAGGAGGCAGCGATTACGCCGCCCTCGAGACCCAGAGCGCAGAACTCTCGAACCTGCTTGAGCAGATCGCCGCTGGGGAAGAGCGCTGGCTCGAGCTCAGCGAGATGCCGAGCTAGGGGCACTGCTGCGCCGGCGGCGATGGGCGTGGGGGGGTAGGTCCGCTGCACGGCGGGATGGTCTGGCGCTGAGCTCGCACTGCATCACCGGAGTGTCCTGCCCCAGCCAAGGTTGTTGGCGGGCGCGACCCGATTGAGCTTCCGCCTCCTTCATCGCCGTTGGCTTGTAGTCGCTCAGGCTGCGCTGAAGGGCCATCTCATCGCCCATGTGCCGCAGGTAGAGATCCAAGGTCCACTGGATCTGGTTGTGTTCAAAGGCCTCGCAGGCCGCCTGCAGGGACTGAAAACGCTGACTGACCAAGCCGGTCGGAGAGCACTGCTTCCACTCCAGGGTGTCTTCAAAGCTCAGCCCATCACGCCACTGCCTCTGTTCAGACAGATAGCAGTGATGGTCTGGGCCATTGATCCAGAACAGACGACCGGACTCATCCATGAAGTGACGATCGTGTCGCTGCGTGATTCGCGCCATCTGGAAGCCCATCACTAGCCCTCTGCTAGCCAGAGTCCTGCGATCGGACCGCGAAGAAAACAGAAAGCCGAAATCAGAACCCGATCACAATTGGCTCCGCATCCGCCAGACACCCCGTATGGTGTGCAGCGACGTCGAGCAGCCTGATCTCTCCGGCCTCATTGCATGAACACGATCGACGAGCACATCGCTAAGGACAAGTCCGAGATCGAAGCGGCCAAAGCTGCTGGTGATCAAGGCAAAGTGCGCCACCTTGAGGACGAAGTGAAAGGCCTCGAGGAGTACAAGGCCCACCACCCCGAGGACAAAAAAGACCCCTCCCCGATGGAGGTCTACTGCGACCTGAATCCCGACGCCCCTGAGTGCCTCGTCTACGACGACTGAGTCTCTAAGCGTTCAGCAGTGAGCCGGTGGAACTTCGTTTCTCTGGCTCACACCCCCAGCTCTTTCCAGACCTTGGCCAAGAGCTGATCCAAATTTTTTGATGTCGCTGCTGAGATATCCAGCACCGGTTGGCCGCAGTGGTCGCTGACCTGTTGGATCCTCTCCTCGAGCTCATCCTCGAGCAACAACTCGGTTTTGTTGAGGGCGACCAGACAGGGCCGCTCGTCCAAGCCATTGCCATAGGCGGCCAGCTCCTGCTGCACCACCTGGAAATCGTGCAGGACGTCCTCTGAGCTCGCATCCACAAGGTGGATCAAGAGACGGGTGCGCTGGATATGACGCAGGAAGTCATGGCCCAGTCCAGCCCCCTGGGCTGCCCCGGCGATCAAGCCAGGGATATCAGCAAAGACCGTGCCATCACCACTGGGGCGGCGCACCACCCCCAAGTTGGGAACCAGGGTTGTGAAGGGGTAGTCGGCAATTTTGGGCCGGGCTGAAGAGAGCACCGAAATCAGGGTGCTTTTGCCGGCATTCGGCAAACCGATGATCCCCACCTCGGCCAAGAGCTTGAGCTCGAGCTGCAGCAACCACTCCTCGCCGTCGCGTCCCTCGGTGAACTTCTCGGGGGCGCGGTTGCGGTTGCTCAGGTAGTGGGCGTTGCCCAGGCCACCACGGCCTCCGACGGCCACGAGCAAGCGCTGGTCCTTCTCCGTGAGGTCTCCCAGAAGGATGTGGGTTCGGGCATCTCGGACCTCCGTTCCGCAGGGCACCTTGATGACCAGGGGAGAACCGCTGGCTCCAGTGGCCTTGTTCGGCCCACCGCGACGACCGTCATCGGCGGCAAAGAGCCGCTTGTATTTGAAGTCCAGCAGGGTTTGGAGGTTGGGGTCGGCCTCGAGCCAGACATCACCACCACGACCGCCATCCCCACCGGAGGGACCACCGGCAGGGACGTACTTCTCACGGCGAAAAGCGGCAATCCCATCGCCGCCGCGTCCTGCCTGCAGTGAGATCCGGGCCTGATCAATGAATTGCATTTGACCAACCCTAAGATCGGGCCGCCGTGAGGCCGGTTCTTGGCAGAGGTTCGCTTCCAGCAGGTCAGCAAGACCTACCCACCGCGGCGGGGCAGTGCAGCGGTTGAGGTCCTACGGCAGCTGGATCTCTCCATCCGTGATGGCGAGTTCTTAGTTCTCGTCGGACCCTCCGGCTGCGGCAAAAGCACGCTGCTGCGCCTCCTGGCCGGACTGGAGAGCCCAAGCGGCGGTGAAATCATCGTGGGCGGTCGCCGGGTGACCCATCTGCGCCCCTCCCAGCGGGATGTGGCGATGGTCTTCCAGAGCTACGCCCTCTATCCCCACCTGAGCGTGGCGGACAACATTGGCTTTGGCCTGCGCCGGCAGCGCCAACGCACGGGCCTTCAGCAACTTCAAGACGGCCTCCATCGGGCGGGACGGAGCCTGCCCCAGGCGCTACGGATTCCCTCCAGCCGAGAGCAGCGCATCGAAGCACGCATCCAAGAGGTCGCGAGCACCCTGGAGCTGGAGCATCTGCTGGAGCGGATGCCCAAGGAACTCTCCGGCGGGCAAAAACAACGGGTCGCCCTGGGTCGTGCCATCGCCCGTCAACCGTCCGTCTTCCTGATGGATGAACCCCTGAGCAACCTGGATGCCAAGTTGCGAACGGGAACCCGCGCCCAGATCGTCGAGCTTCAGCGCCGTCTGGGCACCACGACGGTCTACGTGACCCACGACCAGGTGGAAGCGATGACCATGGGCCATCGGATCGCCGTCTTGAACCGCGGTTGCCTGCAACAGCTCGGGACACCGGCGGAGCTCTATCAATGGCCCAGCAACCTCTTTGTGGCGCAATTCATCGGTAGCCCCGCCATGAACCTGCTGCCCGTCAACGTTGCCGGCAAGGGTCAGCTGCAGCTGGGGAGCCGGCGTTTTCTCCCGGAAGGTCCCAGCGGTGATGCCCTCCTGCACTGGCAGGAGGCTGGGGGCAGCGAAGCCCTCACGGGAGGCCTGCGGGCGGAACACCTGCACTTGGCTCCGGCCACCAACCGCAATCTGCCGGCGGAGGTCTGCCATGTGGAGGGCCTCGGCAATGAACAACTGCTCACCTGCCGCTTGCAGGAGGGAAGCCACCTGGTTCAGCTAAGGGCCGATCCCAGCGAGCAGCTGACCCCAGGGGAAACGGTCCACCTGGACATCGATCCGAAGGGCTGGCGGTTCTTTGACGCCGACGGAGAAGCGATCCCTCCGGCACCCGAGCCAATCGCCCCGACAGCCAGCGGTCCAGAACCGGTACTGCCATCGCTGGGCTAACCCCTCACTTCACCCAGATCACGCTGCACCCTTGGCCGCCATCCCCCTGGGCGGCGTCCGTAACCCGCTCCACATAGGGAACGCTGGAGAGCCACTCCCTCAGTCCGCGTTTGAGCTTGCCGGTGCCGATTCCGTGGATCACCCAAACCGGACCGTTGGCTCCGCGCAGGTGTTCTTCCACGGCGGACTCGGCTTCATGCACCCGCATGCCCCGGACATCGATGGTGTTGCGCTCCGTGCGCACCTCAGGACCTCGACTGGCGGGATTGCGGCGACTGCGGATCGAGACCTGGGCTTGCGGCGGCTCGGGCTTCTCGCCCTGAAGTCCCTCAATGGCGGAGAGCTCCAGGTTCAGGCGCATCACCCCGCAGCGGACACTGAGCTCCCGGCCGTCTTCACTGAGGGAGAGGACCTCACCTGCCTTGCCGAGGGAGAGGACCCGCACGCGATCGCCAACCTTGGGGAGCCAACCCTTGTGGTCACGGCGCTCCGGCAGGGGGCGATGCTGTTGCTCCAGCTGCTTCAGCTGCTGCCCTGCCCGGCGAGCTGATTCACCCAGTTCACTGCTGCCTGTGCCACGGCCATGGCGGAGACGTCGAATGATGCGGCGCACCTCCTTTTGGCCATCACGGATCGAGCGCTCCAGTTGCTCGCGGCGCTGCTCCTGCAGCTCAGCGCTCTGCTCCTTCTGCTGCTGCCAGCGCATGAGGAGCTCCTCATGCAAGAGCTCGGTTCTCGCCAGCAGGGCAGCCGCTTCTTCGGCCGCCTCCTGTTGCCGTTGACGTTGGCTCTCCAGCCCCGCAATCACTTGATTGAGTTCCCCTTCTCCCCGGGGAGCCAGCAGGGCCTGGGCCGCATCAAGGACCGCGCCGTCCAAACCCAGTCGGGTGGCGATGGCCAGGGCATTACTGCGGCCAGGGATGCCCCACTGCAGGTGATAGGTCGGCGAGAGGCTCTCGACGTCGAAGGCGACGGAGGCATTCTCAAAGCGCGGGTCGTCGTACTTCAGGGCTTTCAGCTCCCCGAAGTGGGTCGTGGCAATGGTCAAACGCGCCCGATCCGCCAACTGCTTCAGCAGGGCGATGGCCAGCGCCGTCCCCTCGGTGGGATCGGTGCCGGCACCCACCTCATCGAGAAGCACCAATTGAGCTCCGGCCTGGGTCGCCAGATCGCTACCGGCGGCAGGCAGGGCCTCCAGGATCCGAGCAATCCGGCGCACATGGCCACTGAAGGTCGAGAGGTTCTGCTGGAGGGACTGCTCATCGCCAATGTCCGCGAGGACCTGCTGACACCAGGGCAAACGCGGCGACCCTTTGCAGGGCACAAACAAGCCCGCCCGGGCCATGAGGACCGCCAGGCCGACGCTTTTAAGGGTCACCGTTTTGCCGCCGGTGTTCGGGCCGGTGATCGCCACCACCCGCAGGCTGCTCTCCACGCGGACGCTCACGGGAACGACCGTTCGGCCTCCCTGGCGACGTTCTTGCCAGAGCAAGAGCGGATGCCGCAGCCCCTCCAGCTGAAGCGGCGCCAGGGGATCGGCCTCCAGCTCGGGGCGCACAGCCCCCAGCCAAGCGCTGTATCGGGCGCGGGCCAGGGCGAGATCCAGCTGAATCAGGACCTGCTGCAGGTGCTCGAGCGCCGGCTGCTCTTCTCCCACCAGGGCGCTGAGCTCCTGGAGCACCGCCCGCTCCGCCTCGCGCTCCTCGCCTTCCAGCTGCCGGATCCGGTTGCCCAGGGGGATCACCGCCTGGGGCTCGATAAAGACGGTGTTGCCGGAGGCGGAGCTGTCGTGAACCAGGCCCGGCAACTGACTGCCGGCGCCCGCCTTCACCGCCAAGACCGGCCGGCCATTGCGCTCGGCGACCACCGTGTCTTGGAGGAGCGCGGCGTAACGACGAATCAGCTCATTCAGACGATCACGGCGCTCCATCCGCACGGAGGCGAGCTGACGACGCAGGCCCGAGAGGGGAGGGCTGGCGCGATCCGCCACACGCCCCCCGTCCTCAATGCAAAAGCGCAGGCGCTGCTCCAGCTCAGGCAGGGTGCGTAGGGGCTCCACCAGGGCAGTCGTCACCGGCCGCAGCTCGGGATCGTCGATCTGCCGGCGCAGGCGCCGGGCCGCAGCCAAGGTTGTGGCCACGGACAAGAGGTCATCACCGCTGGCCACCCCTCCTTTGGCACAGAGCTGGAGGGTGTGATCCAGATCAGCAGCCCCCTGAAAGCTCAGCCCCCCTTCGATCAGGCCATCCAGCGCCAGCAGCTCGGTCGTCTCCGCCAGCCAGTCCACGCTCTGCTGACGGGTCGTGGCCAGGGGCAACCGCGCCGCCACGACGCGACCGGCGGCGGTGCTGGCGAAGCTGGAGACGTGTTGGGCCAGCCGCGGCCACTCCAGTAGCTCCAGGGCCTCCTGTTGGATGGGCGCGTGCAGCTCAGCCGTCACGAGTAGGTCAGAGGTATCGGCTCGGCTCCGATATTGGAGGGCAGCCCGCCGGCGGGCTCATAGAGCATCTCCAACCAGTTCCCTTCTGGATCCTGCATATAGAAGGAGGCCGTGCCGTCGCGGTGGTCATGCACCGGACCGCAGGAGTGCCCCTTGGCCAGCAGCTGCTCCCGCACCTGATCCACTTCAGCGCGGTTCTGAACGTGAAAGGCGAAGTGGGGGCCTGC
>NZ_JAFMFX010000061.1:0-10882 GCF_017855895.1 Vulcanococcus sp. CPBay_Sum15L08_68
TTGCACTCCTCCATCTGCTTTTTGACGTTGAACTCGATCTGGTCCAACGGCACGTGACCAGGACCTTCGACCATCACCTGAACGTCATGCTTCCAGGCGCGACGGGTCAGCTCGCCCAGAGTCTTCAGCTCAGCCAGCTGAGCGGCGTCAGAGGCGTCGTGCTGACAACCCGGACGCAGGGAATCGCCCAAGGAGAAGGTGCAGTCGTAGCGCTTGAAGATCTCGCAGATGTCGTCGAAGCGCGTGTAGAGGGGGTTCTGCTTGTGGTGATAGAGCATCCACTGGGCCAGGATCCCGCCGCCACGGCTGACGATCCCGGTCAGACGGCCCTTGACCTTGGGCAGGTGCTCAATCAGCAGACCAGCGTGGATGGTCTGGTAGTCGACGCCCTGCTGGCAGTGCTTCTCAATGATGTGCAGGAAGTCGTCTTCCGAGAGACGCTCGATCGAGCCATGGACGCTCTCGAGGGCCTGATACACGGGCACCGTGCCGATGGGCACCGGCGAAGCATTGATGATCGCCGTGCGCACCTCATCGAGGTTCACGCCACCGGTGGAGAGATCCATCACGGTGTCCGCGCCGTACTTCACGGCCAGCTCCAGCTTCTTGACCTCTTCAGAGGCATCGGAAGCATTGGGGGAGGCGCCGATGTTGGCGTTCACCTTGCACTTGGAGGCGATGCCGATCGCCATCGGCTCCAAGTTGGCGTGGTTGATGTTGGCCGGGATGATCATGCGGCCGCGGGCCACCTCTTCCATGACCAGCGACTCGGGCAGGTTCTCCCGCTTCGCCACATAGGCCATCTCTTCAGTCACCACGCCCTGACGGGCGTAGTGCATCTGGGAGACGTTGGCTTGACCTTTGCGCTTTTCGATCCAGGCGCTACGCATAACCGCTATGGCGTTGGGCGGGGGCGCAACCTGAGTGTCTCTTCTCACTTCCCTGCGCCGGCATGACCCGGATCAGGTTCGGAGGGTGTGATCTCAGCCCCCGCAATGGGAGGCACCCCTAGTGACTCCCAAAACCTAGCAAGTCTGAGACTGCAGCCCGTTCAAGGCTGCCGCAACCACGCGGTGATCACTGTCCTGCTGCAGGCTCTGCAGCACCTCGCGGGCCTCGCTGCTGCCTTCCCGCACAAGACGGCCCAAGATTTCGGTGCCGCCCACCCGGACCGTGCCATCGGCCTCGGCCACCGCCAGGCGCGCCAACTCAAGCAACTGCTCAGGGGCAATCTCTGGGTGCTCCGCCACAGCCGACAGGATGCTGCAGTGGATCAGCCACTCGCTCTCGGACTGGAACGACTCCAGCAGCAGCGGCCAGGCCCGATCAATCCCATGGCTCACCAGCGCATTGGCCGCTTCGGCGCGCACGGCCACCTCAGGGTCGTGCTTCAGCGTGCGAACGAGAGGCTCCCAACCCGCCGCCGTGGGCTTGTGCCCCAGGCCCGAGCAGCTCAGTTGCCGCATGATCATGTCGCTCTGCTCGAGACCCAGCAGCAGCAGCGGCTCGGCCTCCTCGGCACTGGCCTGGACCAGGCTGGCCAGGGCAGGACGGGCCTTGCCGGGGTTATCGGAGGCGATGGCCTCGCGCAGGTCGTCGAAGTTCATCGGCACACTCTGCCTCTACTGCTGGTCCCGCAGGGTCTGCAGGATCGCCCGGCGGCGCCGGCGCCAGCTCCAGGTGCTCTGGGCCAACAGGGCCAAACCAATCAAAAGGGCCGGTAGGGCCTGCAGGCGATCCGGCCCCTGGCGCAGCAGCACCCCCGCCAGGCCAATCAGCACCAGCAACAGTGTGGAGCAGGCCAGCAAATTGCGGATCATGAGCCGGCTCGCTCCAGCCAACGCAGCAAGCTGGCGCTGAGCACCTCAACGCCCACCCCGACCGCAGCCTCATCGGCCGCAAAGGTATTGCTGTGCAGGGGTGTGCAGCCCTTCGGCCCAGCCACACCCAAACGGAACATCGTGCTGGGGGTGTCGCGCTGCAGCTCCGCAAAGTCCTCAGCGCCCAGGGACGGCTGCTCGAGCCACTCCACTTGCGGCCGGCCCAGCAGTTCCACCGCCTCATCGGCCAACAGCTGGGTGAGTTCGGGGTCGTTGTGGACCGGCGGGGAGATGCAGCGGTAGCTCACCCGGGCCTCCCCGCCATAGCCCTTGCAGATGGCCTGCACGGTCTCCTCAATCCAGCCCGGCAGCTGGGCATGCAACTCCAAATCCAGGCAACGGACCGTTCCAAGCAACCGGACGTGATCGGCAATCACGTTGAAGGCTTTACCCCCTTCAATCCGGCCGAAGCTGACCACCACGGGGTGCAACGCGTCCAAGCGTCGGCTGATCGCCTCCTGCAAACCACTCACCACCCGAGCCGCGATCCAGATGGCATCGGTGCTCTGGTGGGGCCGCGCCCCGTGGCCACCCTCACCCAAGACCTCCACCTCCAGTTCACCGGCGGCGGCGGTCAGGCTGCCGCTGCGCACCCCGATCGTTCCGACCGAAAGACTGGGGAAGACATGCACGCCAAACAGGGCATCCACACCCTGCATCGCCCCATCGGCCACCATCCAGGCCGCCCCTTGGGCGGTCTCCTCCGCCGGTTGAAACAGCAAGCGAACCGTGCCGCCCAGCTGCTCGGCCAAGGGCGCCAGGATTCGAGCCACGCCCAAGCCGACGGTGGTGTGGATGTCATGGCCGCAGGCATGCATCAGGCCCTGGTTCAACGAGGCATAGGGCAGGCCCGTTCGCTCCTCCACCGGCAACGCATCCATATCCACCCGCAGGGCCACCACGGGGCCACCGCTCGGACCCAGTTCCGCCAGCACCCCCGTGCGGCCCACCCCTTCTTGGACACGCCAACCCAGCTTGCGCAACTCGCCGGCCACCAAAGCGGCGGTCTGATGCTCATTGCCGCTGAGTTCCGGATGGGCATGCAGATGCCTGCGAATCGCCAGCAGCTCCTGCTGGGCGGCCTTGACCTCCGCCTTGAGCTGGTCGCGGGAGAGCAGATCGGGCATCAGCTGCTCAGGGCCAAAAAGTCAGACAGGGCTTGGACCGGAACCGGCGGCCAGCGCCGAATCTCTAGGAGCCATTCTGGCTGGCGGTAACGCGGATCCAAGCCCGCAGCCGAAGCCCAATGGCTCTCGGCTTCGCCGGACTCACCCTTACGCCAGAGCACCGCAGTCAGAGCAGCCCTGGCGTCGGCGAAGAGGGGATAGCGGCGAATGATGCTGCGGAGCTCCTTCTCCGCCAAGTCCAGATCCCCCAGCTGAAAGTCCGCCAGGGCCGTACTGGAGCGGGCCATCGCAAAACCTGGACGGGTCTCGGCTGCCTGATCAAAGCTGCCTCGGGCCTGCTCCCAGTCCCCCTTGGAGCCCTGCACATTGCCGAGGTTGTAGAGCGCAGAGGCATCGGCGCCGCGCTCGAGGATCCAGCGGTAATCCGCCTCTGCGGCATCCCACTGCTTCAGGGCTTCTTCAGCTGTGCCGCGGTTGAGATGGGGATCGGCGTTGCTCGGATCCAGCTGCATCGCCTTGGACTGGTCGGCAATCGCCGCCTCGGGGTCACCCAGGGCCAGCTGGACATTGCCGCGATTGCTCCAAGCCGCAGCGTCCTCGGGCGCCAGCTCCAGGACCTGGTTCCAAAGATCCAAGGCCTGGGGGAACGCCCCCTCACGACTCGCCGTCAGGGCCTGGTCAAACAGTTGGGGCAGGCTCAGCTGCACCGCCAGCAAAACGGCGAGAAGCGCTGTCATGCCGCCTGATCCTGCAGGTGATCAATGCCCGCCTGGGTGATCACCCGACCGCGGGGGGTGCGTTGCAGCAGCCCCTGCTGCAGCAGAAACGGTTCCACCACCGATTCGAGGGTGACGGGGTCTTCGCCCAGTCCGGCCGCGAGGGTGTCGAGACCCACCGGGCCACCGCCATAGCCGCTGTGGAGCAGATCCAGCAGCCGCCGGTCGCTGGCATCCAAGCCGCGGCCATCCACCCGGTGCAGGCTCAAGGCCTGCTGCACCAGCTCAGCGCTCACCCGCGCATGGCCGCCGACGGAGGCCACATCGCGCACCCGCCGCAGCAGACGGTTGGCGATGCGCGGGGTGCCCCGGCAGCGGCGGGCCACCTCGAGGGCCGCTTCTTCCGCCAAGTCGAGTTGCAGCAAACCGGCCGCCCGCTGCACGATCGCCTGCAGATCCTCCAGTCCGTAGAACTCCAGCCGCTGGATCAGACCGAAGCGATCCCGCAGGGGTGAACTCAGGGAACCCGCCCGTGTTGTCGCCCCCACCAAGGTGAAGGGGGCCAAGGGAATCGTGCGGGTCCGGGCCGTCGTGCCCTTGCCGACCGTGAGATCCAGGCGAAAGTCCTCCATCGCCGGATAGAGCAGTTCTTCGGCGACCCGCGTCAGGCGGTGAATCTCGTCGATGAACAGCAGCTCCCGGGGCTGGAGATTCACCAGCAAGCCAACGATGTCGCGGGGACGCTCAAGGGCAGGCGCACTGGTGATGCGGCACCGCACCCCCAGCTCCTCGGCCAGGACCATCGCCATGGTGGTCTTGCCCAGACCCGGAGGGCCGTAGAGCAGCACGTGATCCAGGGCTTCGTCGCGGGCGCGGGTGGCCTCAATCGCGATCCCGAGAACCTGCTTGAGCTCGCTTTGGCCGATGTAATCGGCTAACTGCTTGGGCCTGAGGGAATCCTCGCGCTGGAGCGGCTTCTCTTGCTCACTGACGGCAGGATCCACCAACCTCGGGGCCGGCTGACGCGGCGCTGTTGATCCCGAAGAAACGATGGCCATCGCCCGAGGGTATCGGCAGCGGACGACCACCGGCCAGCGGATCCATCCCTAGGGTCACTGGATTGAGATCGCGGCGCCATGGCTAAGGGCGGGGGCAAAAAGAACGCCAAGGCCCTTCGGGACGCCGCCAACAAATTGCTGGCGGACAACCGCTTTGCGCGGCACCAGTACGAAATCCTCGAAACCCTCGAGTGCGGCGTCGAGCTGATGGGCACCGAGGTCAAGTCCATCCGGGCTGGGCAGGTCAACCTGCGGGATGGCTTCTGCCTGATCCGCAAGGGACAGCTGCAACTGCACAACGTCCACATCTCCCCCCACACCCACGCCGGCGCCTACTTCAACCACGAGCCCCTCCGGACCCGCCGGCTGCTGGCCCACCGCAGAGAGATCGACAAACTGCGCATCGCCGTCGATCAGAAGGGCCTCACCCTGATTCCCCTCAACATCCACCTCAAGGGCTCCTGGATCAAAGCCACCATCGGCCTGGGCAAGGGCCGCAAGCTCCATGACAAGCGTCAGGAGGAGCGGCGCAAGCAGGACATCAAGGACGCCAAGAAAGCCATCGCCCGCTACTGATTCGGGTCAACCCGCAAGGAGAGCGTCAAGCTCGCCGAGGACAAGCCGTCGTTGCTGATCAGGACCTGAACCGGGGAGCGTTTGACCTCCCCAAGGCTCACCACCCGCAGTGGTCCACGCGCCTCCAGCAGCTGTCCATCGGCGGCGAAGACGCTCATCTGCATCAAGGCCGATCCCCTCACGCCAAGGACCAAGCGACTGCCAGGCGGAACCTGAATCGGGAACACCCGGGCACCCCCAGCCGGCACCCAGGCAGAGACGGTCTTGGTGCTGTTGCGCTTCCCCTCGATCAGCTCGATCTGCAGGTTGCCCAGGGCTTGTTCAGCGGCGGCATACCAGAGCTGCCGAAAGGGCTCCGCGGGGATCTCGGCAGCCTGGGAACCGTTCAGCAGGTTGAGCGCGCTCCCAGAGACCAGCTTCTGGACCACCTCCGGGCTGAGTCCCTGAGCCACGAGGCCCTGCTGACGGCGATTCCAATCGGTGGCGGTGAGATTGCCCAAGCGCGGCCGCAAGGGCAGCGGCAACTGCTCCACGCGGCTCAGCCAGTCCTCAGCCAGTTCACTCCACACCATGCGCAGGGGTGCATCCGCCTGGCTATCCGATGGCAGCCGGCCGCCACGCTCCAGAAAGCTGGCGTCCACCAACTTGAGGAACCAGCGGCGATCCACCTGCAGGGCCCGCAGGCGATTGAGCAACTGCTCCCGCTGATTGATCTCCGCCGCCGGCAAGCTCGAGCGGAGCCGAAAGCTGGGAAGCGCCATTGGGCTAGTGACCTTCCCCCGGCTCAAGACCAACCAACCCAAGGCGGTCCCCACCAAGGCAGCGAGCACCAGCGCAACCACCACCGGCCAAAGCCGTCCTTCCGCGTCCTGCTCCTGCTGCCGCTTGCGCCTCCGCGATGGGGTGGAGTGCTTAACCAGCGGGATTGGAGCAGGTAATGCGGGAGTGAATTGTTGAAAAGCCGCCAGAGCAGCCGCCGCTGAAGGGAAACGCAGCTCAGGCCGATCGCTACTCAAGGCCTGCAGGGGCCCAATCGATGCCAAGGCCGCCGCGGCCTCAGCACCCAGCAAGGCTTGGGCGCACTCGCCGAGAGCCAGCAAATCCCGCTGGGGATCCCATGGGGCTGGCTGCTCCAGGGCTAGGGGGACGGGCAGCCCATCCGCCGATCGCCTCAGGAGTTGGGAGGGCGACCAATCTCCGCAGGAGAGACGATGGCTGTGCAGCAAAGCCATCAGAGGCAAGAGCTGCCGCAACAGCTCCAGGACCTCTGGGACGTCGAAGGTCTGTCCACCCTCCAGCAAGGCCTGAAACGACTCCCCCTCCTGCCACGGGCGCGGCAGCCAGAGCTCCCCATCGCTGCTGATCAGATCGGCAAAGCGAGGCAGCTGGGGATGGAGGACCCCCTGCAGCTGAAGCCAGCGCTTGCTCCACTCCTCCCGCTGGTCATCGCTCAGCCCGCTCAGATGGAGAAGGTGCACCGACGCATCGGCTGCCGCTTGATCACTGGCCAGCCAGCGGTTCTCCGCAAGGGAGCGCTCGAGTCGATAGCGACCGCCGATCAGCGCCCCTGGCTCCAACCTCGGATCGTCTTCCACCAATGTGGATCAGGCCGCGCGCTCAGGTTGCTCCAGACCTTTGCCCTTCAGCCACTCACCGTCATAAAGCCGTGACCGATAGCGATCGCCGCTGTCGCAGAGGACCGTGACGATGGTGTGTCCGGGCCCCATGCGACGTGCTGTCTCGACGGCCGCCGCCACATTGATGCCGACGGAGCCGCCGAGGAACAGACCCTCCTGCCAGAGCAGGTCGTAGATCGTTTGAAGGGCGTCCTGATCGTGGATCCGGACCGCGTCATCCACCGGAGCCCCCTCCAGGTTCGCGGTCACGCGACTGTTGCCAATGCCCTCGGTGATCGAGTTGCCCTCGCTGCTGAGTTCGCCACTGGTGGCCCAGCTGTAGAGGGCGCTGCCGTGGGGATCAGCCAAGACACAGCGCAGCTGCGGCTTTTTCTCCTTCAGATAAAGAGCCACGCCGGCATAGGTGCCACCGGTGCCGGTTGCCGCCACCCAGGCATCCACCTTGCCGCCGGTTTGCTCCCAGATCTCTGGTCCAGTGGTCTTGTAGTGGGCGCGGCGGTTGGCGAGGTTGTCGAACTGATTCGCCCAGACCGCGCCGGGAATCTCTTCGGCAATGCGGCCTGAGAGACGGACGTAGTTGTTCGGGTCCTTGTAGGGCACAGCCGGAACCGTGCGCACCTCAGCCCCCAGGCTGCGCAACAGGCCAATCTTTTCAGCCGATTGGGTCTCGGGGATCACGATCACCGCCCGATACCCGCGGGCATTGCAGAGGTGCGTCAGGCCGATGCCGGTGTTGCCCGCCGTCCCTTCCACCACGGTGCCGCCGGGCTTGAGCAGGCCCTGTTCTTCGGCCTCCAACAGAATCCCCAGCGCGGCCCGGTCCTTGACGGAGCCACCGGGGTTCATGAACTCGGCCTTGCCGAGGATCTCGCAACCGGTCAGAGCACTGAGGGCATTCAGACGAATGAGCGGGGTCTGGCCCACCGCACCGACGAAGCCGGATGCAATCCCCGGAGTGCTGGCGCCCATGCCCATTTCTGCGTTACGGCGATCGTAGAAGCGTTGATGCAGCAAGGTTGAGCTTCTAGGGTCCGCTCAGCGGAAGCCGACGGAATGGTGACGACCTCAGCTGCCGCAGTCTTGCCGCGTCTGCAGGAAATCCGCCGCGCGACCGAGCAACTGATCGCGGGCTTGCAACCGGAGGACCTCTGCCTGCAGGGGATGCCCGACGCGAGCCCAGCGAAGTGGCATCTCGCCCACACCACCTGGTTCTTTGAAGAGTTCCTGCTGAGCCAGCTGGAGGGCTACGACTGCGCCGATAGCCGCTGGCGCTACCTGTTCAACAGCTACTACGAATCGGTGGGCGAACGGCACGCCAGACCGGAGCGTGGCCTCCTGACCCGGCCTTCCATCGCTGAGGTGCTGGCCTGGCGCCAACGCGTCACCGCTGCGCTGATGGCCGAGCTGGATCACCTGCCGGCTGCACTCGTGGAACTGGGGCTGCAGCACGAGCAGCAGCACCAGGAGCTGCTGCTGATGGATCTGCTGGATGGCTTCAGCCGCAATCCCCTGGAACCTGAAGCAATCGCCGAACCCGAAGCGGACTACGAGGCCAGCTGGGCCAACCCGGGGCCAGGGGGCTGGCGGAACGTCGAGGGAGGCCTGGTGGAGATCGGCCTCGATCCGGCCTCGGGGCACTTTCACTTCGACAACGAAGCCCCCCGCCACCGGGTCTGGCTGGAGCCCTTTGCCATCAGCCAACGGCTGGTGAGCAATGCCGAGTACGCCGCCTTCATCGCCGACGGGGGCTACAAGCGCGCCGACCTCTGGATGAGCGAAGGCTGGGCCCTGGTGCAGGACCGGGGCTGGCAGGCTCCGCGCTACTGGCGGGGCGAATGGGAATTCAGCCTCGCGGGCCGCAGGCCGCGCCATCCCGATGCCCCAGTGCGGCACATCAGTTGGTTCGAGGCCGATGCCTACGCCCGCTGGGCCGGGGCCCGCTTGCCCGAGGAGGCCGAATGGGAGCTCGCGGCCACCAACGAGCAGCTGGCCCAGGTCTTCGGCTGCCTCTGGCAGTGGACGGGCAGCCCCTACCGGCCCTATCCCGGCTTTGCGCCTGCCGCTGGGGCCATTGGTGAGTACAACGGCAAATTCATGAGCTCACAGTTCGTGCTGCGGGGCAGCTGCTTTTTGACGCCGGCCGGACACGAGCGCCTGAGCTACCGCAACTTCTATCCACCCCACAGCCGCTGGATGGCCAGCGGAATTCGCCTGGCGAAGGGGGTGCAGCCATGACCAGCACCCTGCAACGCAGCGGCGTCCCGGAACTGCTCGATCTCCATCCCGCCGCCGCGGACATGCGCCAGCTGGTGATCGAGGGCCTAAGCCAAACCCCCAAGCAATTGCCGGCCTGGTTTCTCTACGACGCCGAAGGATCGCGGCTGTTCGACCTGATTTGCCAGCAGCCCGAGTACAGCCTGACCAAGACCGAGACAGCCCTGCTCGAAAACCAGGCTCAGGCGATGGCCGCGGCCCTCGGCGAGGGCACCCTGGTGGAGTTCGGAGCCGGCAGCGCCCGCAAGGTGGGGCCACTGCTGCAGGCGCTGGAGCAGCCGGCCTACGTCGCCCTGGACATCAGTGCCGACCATCTGGCCACGGCCTGCAGGCGCCTGCAAGGGGACCATCCCGGCGTGCCGATGTTGGGCATCTGCTGCGACTACAGCCAACTGGAGCAGCTGCCGAGCCATCCCCTGCTGAAGACGCAACGGCGCCTGGGCTTTTTCCCAGGCAGCTCCCTCGGCAACTTCACCACCGCTGCCGCCGAAGCGCTCTTGCGGCAATTTCGGCGGCTACTCGGTCCCAGTGGAACCCTGCTGATCGGCATCGATCAACCGAAAGCCACCGAACGGCTGGAGGCGGCCTACGACGACGCGGCAGGGATCTCGGCCCGCTTCGCGCTCAACCTGCTCCAACGGCTGAATCGCGATCTGGACTGCGATTTCGACCTGGACCAGTTCCGCTACCAGGCCCGCTGGGTGCCTGAAGCCAGCCACATCGAGATGGCCCTCATCAGCCAGCGGGAGCAAACGGTGCAGGCCTGCGGCCGCAGCTGGCACTTTGCGGCGGGCGAAGCCCTCGTCACCGAAACCAGCCACAAGTACAGCCCAGAGGCCTTCCTGGACCTCGCCGCCCGGGCCGGCTGGAGCAGCGAAGCCCGCTGGAGCGATCCCCGCGGCGACCTGTCGCTGCACCTGCTGAAGCAGGCAGACTGAACGCCCTCACGGAACTGCGATGGCGAGGGAAGATCAGCGGCGAGCGTCCCGGGAACTGCGGGAAAACCTGATTGCCCAACTCGAGGAGCTCTACGGCGAGGCCTTTGAGCAACTGACCACCCAGAACCTCGGAGAGGGCGCCATTGCCCGCCTCACCCAACTGCTGCTGCGCTCGCGGGAAGCGGCAATCACCCCTCTGCAGGAGGAGATCGAAGCCCCGCTGATCACCCGTCCTCCCTCGGCGTGAGTTCCTGGTCCTGGTGGGATGAGCTCGAAGACAAGCTCGAGCAGCAGCTCGAGGCCTTCCTGAGGTCCCATCCCGAGCAAAGCGCACGGCTACGGGAGGAGCTGCTCAGCGAGGCCGCCCAACTGCGGCGGACCCTGCTGGAACTCGCAGCGGAGATCAAGCAGTGGCAAGAGCGCACGCAACGGGCACAAGCCGCTGGTGCCCATGACCTGGCGAAGCGGGCGCAGGATCACCTGGATGGGCTGATGCAGCAGGGACGGGGCCACTGGCAGCGCCTCGAAGCCATTGGCCAGGAACTGCAGCAGCGCCCGGCCCAAGCCCAACCAAGACCCGCCGCCAGTCCCAGCGACAACCTGGATGCGGCCTGGGCCCGCTTTGAAACCGAGCAGGCCCTCGAAGAGCTACGCCGGCGGCAGGGGCTCTGATGGG
>NZ_JAFMFX010000011.1:0-40226 GCF_017855895.1 Vulcanococcus sp. CPBay_Sum15L08_68
CGCCTCCGCAAAGCGTTGATTGACCTCCCTGAAGGTCTGCCAGTCCGCGTTATTGACCTCAAAAAAGCTGGGAAAGCTGTGCAGGATCGGCCAGATCGATTCCTTGGATGTGACGTGATAAAAACTGCCGATCTGCTCCTGACGCAGCGGAATCCGCCTGAGCCGAATGGCAATCGGCTCCTCGATCGTCAGCGTTTCATCTTCGGCCCCTGGATCCTCGTTCTCTCGCCAGGCAATCCAGGTGCCTGAGGGATGGGAGCGGAACAGATTGCGGAGGGTTGGGATGATGCCGTTGGGGCTCTTCTGGTCTCGCCACTGCCTGGTTCCGTCCGCTTCGATCACCTCGTCAAAAGGGGAACGGTGATAGACGAGGACGAAGGAGCTCGGCATGCGGAAGCAGCAGGGATCACCTGTCCATCAGGCCGTGCCATTTGCAGGGTCGGCCCTGGGCTGCGAAGGGTTAGCCAGCCCAGACAGGCAATCTCCACCATCCCCTAGAGCCCAAGGGATGTCAAACCCAAGGGCCTCTCAAGAGGGCAGGCGTCCTAGAGACCGCGCTCCATCAGCTGCCCCATCAGATCGCAGCTGCGTTGCTGGAACCCGGCGAGTTCATTGGGCTCGAGTCCGCCGACGGCCAGTCGCGCCATTTCATAGAGATGGCGGCTGAGGTTGTCGGCCAAAGCCTGGCTAGGACTGGAGCCCGCTCCGGTGATGACCGAACCGGCCGAGAGCTTGATCAATCCCTCGACCAGACGGTGCTTGCGGTTGACCAGCAGCACGTGATGGTCTGGCAGACCGGGGAGGCGCTGCTCCATCAAGGCGCCCATGTCATTCATCCGGCGCATCTGCTCAGGCAGAAGGATCAGGGCCGCAGGGGCGTTCTCACCCTTGAGGGCCTGGACCTGGACCGTGACCTTGTCGTTGGAGAGCGCTGCCTTGAAGAGGTCCCTCAACTTCTCTGAGCTGTCCTTGCCCTCGGCGTCGCTGATCTCGTTGTCCTTCTCCTGAAGCGAGTCATCCAGTTCGCTGTCGACCCGCTGGAACTTCAGTTCCTCATGGCGGTATTCCAGCCAGGGAATGAATTGGGTGTCGATGAAGGTGTCGGCCAACAGCACCTCAGCTCCCTGGCTCTTCCAGAGGGCGAGGGCGCCGGCCTGACCGGCCTCATCGGTGCAATAGAGGATGCGCTTGTCGTTGTCGCTGCCAAGGCGTGAGCGGTAGCCCCCCAGGGTCGTGAAGGCCTTACCCCCCTCAGCTGCGATCGGATCAGCGTTGTCTCCCTCGGCCGCAGCGGCGGTGGTGCCAAAGAGAACGAGCTCGGCCACCTGATCGGCGAACTTCTCGTCTTCCATGGCACCGATCTTGATGAAGGGGGCCAGCGATTCCCAGATCTCGGCGTAACGCTTGGGTTCGTCCCGGTGGAGTTCCTTCAGGCGGTCACCCACCTTTTTGGCGACGAAGTTGCCGATGGAGCGCACCCGCCGGTCGGTTTGCAGAGCCGATCGGCTGACGTTCAGCGGAATGTCCGGTGAGTCGATGACACCTCGCAGGGGCAGGAGGTAGCGGGGGACGACCTCCTTGATCGAATCGCTGACGAAGACCTGGTTGCAGTAGAGCTTGATCTCGCCCTTTTCCCAATCCGCACGGCCGGTGGATTTGGGGAAATAAAGAATCCCCTGCAGGTTGTAGGGGTAGTCGGTGTTGAGGTGCACCCAGAGCAGGGGGTCCCCCTGGAAGGGGTAGAGATAGCGATAGAGCTCGATGTAGTCCTCATCGCTGAGCTCGCGAGGGCTCTTGCGCCAGGGGGCTTCGCGTTTGTTGACGGTCTCGCCTTCGAGCTGCACCTCCACTGGCATGAAGTCGCAGTAGGTGGTGATCAGCGTCCGGATCCGAGCCGGCTCGATGTATTCCTCCTCTTCCTCCATCAGATGGAGGATCACGTCCGTGCCGGGCTCGGAGCGCTCGGCTGCTTCAAGGCTGAAGTTCGGGGAGCCATCACAGCTCCAGCGAACGGCCTCGGACTCTCCCCGGGCGGAGCGGGTCACCAGCTCCACCTGCTTGGCGACCATGAAGCTGCTGTAGAAGCCCAGTCCGAAGTGGCCAATGATCGCGTCGGACTCTTGCTTGTACTTCTCGAGAAAGTCCTCGGCGCTCGAGAAGGCCACCTGGTTGATGTAGCGCTTGACCTCATCGGCGGTCATGCCGATGCCGTTGTCGGAAATGGTGAGGGTCTTGGCTTCGCGGTCGATGCGGATGCTGATCTTCCCCTCCGCTCCCTCGCTGCAGTCGCCAGCCATGGACGCCATGCGGCGCTTGCTGATGGCATCGACGCCATTGCTGACCAGTTCCCGCAGGAACACCTCGTGGCCGCTGTAGACGGCCTTTTTGATGATCGGAAAGATGTTCTCGGTATGGATCTGGATTTGACCCTGTTCCGCCTGAAGCACCACGGCTCTGATCACAACGTGATCACCAGAATCTCCCTAGCGAGGGGCTGACGCCAAGGGGCAGCGGTGGGCAGGAAACCGACCCCCCTGGATCTGCTGCTCACGACCTCGATGCTCAGCCTCTAGCTTCCGACTCGCGTTACGCCTGAGCTCATGTCCAGTCAGTGGGACAACTTCCTGCGCAACCTGGGCGAGTGGCGAGGGACGTTTTGCGGCTTAGCCGCCGATGGATCGATCGCCGACACGACCCCATCGATTTTGCGGTTGGAGGAAGGAGAGGAGGAGCGTTTAGTGCGCTTCAGCCTGCGCCGCTTTGGCCCGGAGGGTTACGACGGTGTCCCTATCCATGAGATGGCGCAGGACTACCGAAACCTCGGCAAACAGGTCGTGTTTTTCGAGAACGGGACGTTCTGCAAGGGCACGTTGCAGGTGTCCCCAGGTGCCGAATTTGGTGGGGAGTTCGGCTTTGTGGATGGCGACCGGCGCCACCGTTTGGTGCAACTGCACGGCAATGACGGTCGCTTTAGCAAGTTGGTTCTGATCCGCGAATTCCGCTCGGGCGGCCACGGAGAAGAGCAACCCTCCGCGAGCCTCGATCGCCTGGCCGGCCAATGGAGCGGTCAGGCTTCCACCATCAGTGCCGACTGGCCGGAACCCAGCCTTGATCAGGCCTCCTTCCAGATCAGCCAAGAGGGCGCCCAGGGGTTTTCGCTCCGCACCCAGATCGGTCCCCAGGAACACGAGATCAGCGGTGTCCTGCAGGGTCCCTGCCTCGGAACCGCTGGCGGCGAGCAGGAGCTGCAGCTGCAGTTGCTCCCGGATGCCGGCTTCAACCTGCGTCCCGTCCAGGTCAGCCATCGCGCTGCCTTTCAGCTTGAGGCCGGTTGGATGCCAACGCCCAACAGCATGCAGCGCTTGATCCGTCGCTACGACGCGTCCGGTGCCTGGCTCTCAGCCACCCAGATCAGGGCAACGCGTTCTGCGGGCTGAGGACGTCGGGGCGGTTGCGTCGGTTGTAGAGCCAGCCAGAGGAGGCTGAGTAGAGGGGCCAGGAAGCCACTGATCACCAGAACGGCAGCGAGCTGACGACCCCGGCCATGGGGTTCCCTGTGGAGAGGATCACCGCAATAGGCGCAATGGGGCTGTCCGTTGGGCCCCTGGACAGCTCGCGTGGGCCGAGGGGCGCAGTAGGGACAGTGGTAGTCCCCGGGCTTCACGCGTCCGCTGTAGGGATCTCTGCTCATCCGCCGCCTTGGGGCTGCCCCTACTGATGCACAGCCGAGCGGCACAGCAAGGGTTCTGGGGAGCGCAGCGTGCGCCAATCCCCGGTGCCCGTGGCGACCTCGACTCCTACCGGATGCTCGAGGGGATTAATGCTGCTCTGCTGCAGCCAGCCGATGGCATCCTCGATTGCCGCCTCGAGGCTGGGGTACAGGGCGTCAAGTTGGCGGTGCGGCTCGCAGAGCCCGTCGATCAGGCGGTAGATCCTTTGCTGCAGTCGTTGAGGTTCGTTCAGGATTCGCCAATTCATATTTCTCTTCCCGGAGGAAATTCCACTTTGAGGAGAACCTCAAGCAGTGGCGTATCTCCTCACACTCTTTTAACCAACCGGCTGGGCTTGATCCAGATCGCTCAGGCAGACCGTGAAGGTGGCGGAATGGCTGGGAAGCAGGGGCCAGGGTCTGACCCAGGCAGAACCGCTGACCTCATCAAGATTGACCAGCTGCAAGATGCAATCCGGTTTCGCGCTCAATTTGACCAGCGCGCCTGGCTCAAGGGACACGGCAAAACCACCGCAGATGGATCCACTCAAGCGCGGCACCTGGCCAAAAACCAAAGAAATGCTTAAGCCCTGACCTAAGGGTTAGGCGGCGCGCTGGAGCTCTGGCTTCTCCTCGGGGACGATGGCACCCGCAACGGGGCAGACCTGAAGGCAGATGCCGCAGTCGATGCAGGTGTCGAAGTCGATCCAGTAGAACTCGGTTCCCTTGGCGTTGGCTCCCGTTCCTGGGTTGATGCAGGCCACAGGGCAGGCATCAACGCAATCGGCCACGCCTTCGCAGACGTCGGTGACGATCGTGTGAGCCATCGGCAGGTTGCTGGGGTGGGCTGGATCTTAAGGAGTTGGGCTGGGGGTGCTGTCTCAGCCCATCCAGATCACGGCTTGGCAACCGCGTGCTGCGGCTTCGGCTTGTGCCTCAGCCTCTGAGCCACAGGGGCGATCCAGGAGCATGCAGGCTTGACCCTTGGCATGCTGTTCAGCCTGGGCGGCAAAGGCCGCGGGAAGCTGACTGAGGTCTCGAACGCTGAGCAGCGTGACGGCCCGTTGCTGCGGTGCAGTGTTCTCTGTTCCAAGCAGTCCCTGGATTGCCTCGAGGTCGAAGCTGAACCCGAGGCCTGAGGCCGCACCACCAAAGCGCTCCACCAGGGCGTCGTAACGACCACCACTGGCGATCTCGACTGGAGCATCGACGCCCTGGCAGACGACCTTCAGCACCAGACCGTCATAGAGGTCGAAGTGGGGTTGGAAGGTGGGGTCGAGCTGCAGCTCAACATGGGCCTCGGTTGCAGCGGAGGCCACCAACTGGAGGCTGGCGCTGAGGTGCTCCAGGTCACTGGAGGGGCCGAGCATCGATTCCAGCTGCCTTAGGACCTGATCCGGAGCGCCACGTAGACGCATCAATTGCTCAAGGCTCTGGCGTTGCTCGCTTGGCAGCTGCAGGCCGGCCAGAGCAAGCGGATCAAAACTGATCAGGGCCTTTCTGACGGCGTTGCGTTGCTCCGGCGGAACCTGATTGAGCAGGGCGGAGAGAACACCGTGGTGGCCCAGCAGCAGCTTTGGCCGATGCTCTGCCCCGATGCCGACCTTGGCGATGCAGGCGAGCAGGAGGCGCAGCAACTCAGCATCGGCGACGCTGGCGTGACCGCCTAATAGTTCAACGCCGCTCTGAAGTTGCTCTTCAAGGCGCTGTTGGCCGGTGTCGCTTTGAACGCTGCGAAAGACGGTGCCACAACTCCAGAGACGCAGCGGCCTGGGGAGCTCCGCCATGCGTGTGCAGGCGGCCCTGGCAATCGAGGCAGTCATCTCGGGACGGAGACCTAAGGGGTCATCGCTGGCAAGACGAACCACTTCCCGGTCATTGATGCGACCACCGGCCTCCAAGGTCTGCAGCCGCTCGACGCTCGGGGGACTGACTTCGACGTATCCCCAGAGGCGATAGACCTGGCCCAGTTGCTCGGACAGCCAACGGTTGCCGTCCACCTCACGGGGATTGAGATCCCTGGTTCCGGCAGCCGGTTGAAGTGCCATCGCAAGGCCAGGTCGAAGTCGCCCGATCCTATGGAGTGGGCTGATCCAGCTCGGGCGCACCAAAGCTGCTGCCCGCCAATGGTTTGCATTGAGCAAGCCCATCCACGAGGGCCTGTTGCAGCTCAGGCGTGCAGGCAATCAGCTTTCCACTGGCCAATTCAGCGGGGGATCCGTCGTAGGCACAGACCACGCCACCGGCCTGCTCCACCAGGGCCATGCCTGCGGCGAGGTCCCATGGAGAGAGACCGCGCTCCCAATAGCCATCCAGCAGACCCTGGGCCACAAACGCCAGATCAACAGCCGCTGCACCACCCCGGCGGACACCGCGGGTTCGGTGGGTGAAGTAAGCGAATTCCGCGTAGTTGTTGTCCAAGCGGGTGTGGCGGTCATAGGCAAAGCCCGTGACCAACAAGGACTCTCCAAGGCTGCTGCAGCTGCTGACCTGTATGGCCTCGTCGTTGCACCAGGCGCCAAGGCCAGGGGCGGCCCAATAGAGCCGCTCGAGGGCTGGCACCGCGAGGGCACCCAGCAGGGGCTGGCCGCGCCAGGTCAGACCAATGGAGGTGCCAAAAAAGGGATAGCCATGGGCGTAGTTCGTGGTGCCGTCGAGGGGATCGACGCACCACTGCAGGGCGCTGTCTTTCCCTTCCTTCCTTCCGCTCTCCTCAGCCAGGACCCCCAGGTCGGGGGTCTGCTCTGAAAGAACCCTCAGCACCGCCTGCTCGGCAGCCACATCGGCTTCGGTCACGAGATCACCGGCGCGGCCCTTTTCGCGGATCCGCTCCAGTCGTCCAAACAGGGACTTCAGCTCGGCTGCTCCTGCCGCAGCCGCCTGCCTGGCCACGGCACTGAGGCGTTCCAGCTCAGCTGAACTCAGACCCGACCCTTGGGCCGCTTGATCGGTCAGTCGTGTCGTCATCGCTGGCGTCATTCCTCATCCAGGGGCAGTCCTGCCCGCACCTTGCCGCGGCCGAAGTGGCGTCCGAACTGCAGTTCGTAGACCTCGTCCTCATCCTGGGTCTCCACTTCCAGGGGTCCCGTGGCCCTGGCCACGCAGAGCAGGCCGTAGCCACGGCTTCGGACCTCCTTCGAGAGGCCCAGGGCTTCACGCTGGTCGATCTGGCCCTCGAGCACCCGCACGGCGCAGGCGGTGCAGCACCCGTTGCGGCAACTGAAGGGCAGGGGTTCTCCCTGCTGTTCAAAGCTTTTGAGGATGTACTCCCCTTCAGGCACGTTCAGCTGGATCGTGCGGTTCTCCTGGCGCCAATGAACCGTGATCGGGTGACTGTGCATGGAGCAGCAATCCAACGGGGGGAGCAGTGACTGCTACATTCTCGTCGTTGCCCCCGCGCAGCCGCGACGTCTTCTGTGGTCTTTGGATCCAGAGATGGAGCTGCGAAAAGCCCCTCACGGAGAGGTGGCCGAGTGGTCGAAGGCGCAGCACTGGAAATGCTGTATAGGGGCAACTCTATCGAGGGTTCGAATCCCTCCCTCTCCGTTTGGAAAGCCGCTCTCTGAGCGGCTTTTTCATGCCAATTTTTGAACGAACTCAGCCAAAACGGCCGGTGACGTAGTCCTGGGTAGCCTGTTCTTTAGGAGCATTAAAGATTTGCTCCGTCTCTGCAAATTCAACGAGCGCTCCAACCTTGCTCTCGCGGTCACTGCGCTGGCTGACATTAAAGAAACCGGTGTAATCGCTGACGCGAACGGCCTGCTGCATGTTGTGCGTCACGATCACAATCGTGTAGTTCTTCTTGAGCTCATGCATCATTTCTTCGATCTTCAACGTGGAGATCGGATCCAGAGCTGAGCAAGGTTCATCCATCAAGATGACCTCGGGCTCAATGGCAATGGTCCTTGCGATGCAGAGGCGCTGCTGCTGGCCGCCTGAGAGGGCATAGCCACTTTCTCTGAGTTTGTCCTTGGTCTCATCCCAGAGAGCCGCTTTGCGCAGGGAGCGCTCTACGAGTTCGTCCATATCGCCCTGGTAACCATTCACGCGGGCACCAAAGGCGATGTTCTCGTAGATGCTTTTCGGAAACGGATTGGGTTTCTGGAAGACCATGCCAATCCGCCGGCGAACTTCGACCGGATCAACGTGCCGGGCATAGATGTCCTGTTGATCGAAGACGACGCGACCCTTGATCGAACAGCCGTCGATCAAGTCGTTCATCCGGTTCAGGGCCCGAAGCACCGTGCTCTTGCCACAGCCGGAGGGGCCAATAAAGGCCGTGACCTGGCCGCGCGGGATCTCCATATAGACCCCCCGAACGGCTTCCTTGCTGCCGTAGCTGATCGAGACATCCTGCAGGGATAGGCAAACCC
The DNA here is from genome assembly GCF_017855895.1 of Vulcanococcus sp. CPBay_Sum15L08_68. Lineage (NCBI taxonomy): Bacteria > Bacillati > Cyanobacteriota > Cyanophyceae > Synechococcales > Synechococcaceae > Vulcanococcus > Vulcanococcus sp. CPBay_Sum15L08_68. The sequence goes on from NZ_JAFMFX010000011.1 coordinate 8,083, forward strand.
CGTTGCTGCTGACGTTGGGGCTGGCCGGGGGGGAGGAGATCACGATCGTGGTGCTCAGACGTGTTGAGAAAGCAGAGGGAAGGGCCCAGATCAGGTGCTGGAGAGGCGCCCGATCCAGCGGGCCAGCAGATTGGCCAACAGGATCATCATCACCAAGACGAAGGAGGCCGCCCAAGCCAAGGAGATTTGGGCCTCGTAGGGCATGATCGCGTAGTTGTAGATCAGCACCGACATCGAGGCGATTGGGTTGAGTACCCCATCGGCCCAGAACGGTGAGAAAAGAGCTGTGAAGATCAGCGGTGCTGTCTCGCCCGCTGCCCGGGCGATCCCCAGGACAACACCCGTCGCGATCGGTGCGAAGGCCGCAGGAAGCGTGACCCGCGTAATCGTCACGACCTTCGAAGCCCCAACGCCCATGGCACCCCAGCGGAGTTCCTGGGGCACCAGCTTCAGTCCTTCATCGGTGGTCTTGATCACCGTGGGAATCATCAGCACAGCCAGTGCCATCCCCCCCGCAACGGCGCTGTAGCTCTGGCCAGCAATGACCCGGGTGCTGACGATGAGTCCATAGATAAAGACGCCGCAGATGATCGACGGCACGCCAGAAAGCACATTCGTGCCAAAACGCACGAACTGGGCGAAGCCGCCAGAGCGTGAATACTCCGCCAGGTAAATGCCGCCGCCAACTCCCACGGGAATGGCGATCAAGCTGGCCAAGGCCGTAATCAACAGGGTGCCAACGATCGCGTTACCAATGCCGCCGCCATCGAGCCCCGGAGGGGGTGGCAATTCAGTGAGGAGCTGCCAATTGATCAGCGAGCCGCCCTTGAGCAGCACATAAACCAGCACCAGCACGAGCGGAAGGACCGCCAGTCCGGTGAAGAGTGCTGCAACCGTGGTGAAGATCCGATTCCAAAGATTGCGGGCCAGGCCGTTGCGGTAACGAAGGCTTCCGTATTGAGAAAGGGTCATGGCTCAGTACTTCAGGCTCAGTCGCTTCACCACTTGCTGGGCCAATAGGTTCACCAGCAAGGTCATCAGCATCAAAACCAGGGCCGCATACATCAGGGCCGACACCTGAATGCCATCGGCCTCACCAAATTGGTTGGCCAGCATTGAAGAAATCGTGTTGGCTGGCGCAAGCAGGCTGAAGCTGAAGTTGTTGGAGTTGCCGATGATCATCGTGACCGCCATGGTCTCGCCCATGGCCCGCCCCAACGCCAACATCACTCCTCCGGTGATGCCAGAAATGGCAGCCGGCAGCATGACCTGGAAAATTGCTCCCCAGCGGGTGGTACCGATGCCATAGGCCGCCTGGCGCAGGCCATCGGGAACCTGCCGTAGGGCGTCCCGGGAGATGGCCGTAATGATCGGCAGGATCATCACCACCAAGATCAGGGACGCTGGCGCCATGCCGGGGCCCTGGGGTTCTGTCGAAAACAGCGGTATCCAGCCCAGGTAGCGGTGGAGATCCGTCAGGAAAGGGCGAAGGAAGGGCTCCATCACGACGATCGCCCAAAGCCCCAAGACCACTGAGGGAATGGCCGCCAGCAGTTCGACCATCACCCCCAGGACCTCGCGGATGGCCTTGGGAATGATGTTTTCAGTCAAAAAAATGGCAGTGCCCACCCCAAGGGGCACGGCGATCAGCAGCGCCACGCTTGAACTGACCAGCGTTCCGTAGATGGCGGTGAAGGCGCCGTAGTGCTCACTGATCGGATCCCAGTCCGAGGTCGTGATGAAGGACAGCCCAAAGGTCTGGATGGCCTCCCAGGCCCCCGTGAAGACCGTCAGAAGAATCGCGAACACCAACAGACCCACCGCCCCAGCCAGGGCAACGGCGAGTTGCTGGAATCCCCGATCGGTCGCCCGTTCAGCGGCAGACCGACGCCGCAAGGCGAAGAGCTCAAGGCGCGGACTCCTGGCCATGGGGTTCTTAACCTCCTAGGAATCTATCCCTCAGCCCCCACTGCCGTTAGCTTTGGGGCACAACGTGGATGGCCCCAGGGCGCAGGAACGCAGTTGGCACGGATCGTTGGAATCGACCTGGGAACCACCAACTCCGTGGTTGCGGTGCTCGAAGGTGGGCGTCCGCAGGTGATCGCCAGTGCCGAGGGGGGCCGTACCACCCCTTCCGTTGTTGGCTTCAGCAAGGACCAGGAGCTGCTGGTGGGTCAGTTGGCCCGGCGTCAGCTGGTTCTCAACCCAAGAAACACCTTCGCCAACCTCAAGCGTTTCGTTGGCCGCCAGTGGGATGAGCTGGATGACGGCAGCCTGAGTGTTCCCTATACGGTTCGAGCCAACGATCAGGGCAATGTCCGGGTGGTCTGCCCCGCCACGGAACGGGAGTACGCCCCTGAAGAGCTGGTTGCCAGCGTGCTGCGCAAGTTGGTGGATGACGCCAGCACCTATCTGGGTGAACCGGTGGAGGCCGCGGTGATTACGGTCCCGGCCTATTTCAATGATGCCCAGCGCCAGGCCACCCGTGACGCTGGTCGCTTGGCCGGCATTTCGGTCGAGCGGATCCTGAATGAGCCCACTGCAGCGGCACTGGCCTATGGCTTTGACCGAAGCACCGTCAAGCGCGTGCTGGTCTTTGACCTCGGCGGTGGCACCTTTGACGTCTCAATCCTGCGTGTTGCCCAGGGGGTCTTTGACGTCAAGGCCACTAGTGGAGACACGCAACTCGGCGGGAACGACTGGGATCGCCGCATTGTTGATTGGTTGGCCGATGCCTTCCAAAAGGAGCATGAGATCGATTTGCGCCGGGATCGCCAGGCACTTCAGCGCCTGACTGAGGCGGCTGAGAAGGCCAAGATCGAACTCAGTGGTGTTCAAAGCACACCGATCTCTCTTCCGTTTATTGCCACCGGTCAGGACGGCCCTCTCCATATCGAGACCACCCTCGAGCGCAGCACCTTTGAGGGCCTCTGCCCCGATCTGCTGGATCGCCTGCTTCGACCGGTTCAGAGGGCGCTTCGCGATTCCGGTTTTGCCGCGGAGGACATCGACGATGTGGTCCTCGTTGGTGGATCAACGCGGATGCCAATGGTGCAGCAGATGGTGCGAACCCTCGTACCGCTGGAGCCCTGCCAGTCGGTGAACCCCGATGAAGTCGTCTCGATTGGTGCCGCTGTACAGGCCGGAATCCTGACCGGCGAACTCCGGGATCTGATGCTCAATGACGTCACTCCCCTTTCCCTTGGTTTGGAAACCATCGGTGGAGTGATGAAGGTGCTGATTCCGCGCAACACGTCTATTCCTGTTCGCAAGAGCGATCTCTTCAGCACCTCGGAAGCCAACCAAAGTTCCGTCGAGATCCATGTGCTCCAGGGCGAGCGTCAGATGGCCGATGGAAACAAGAGTCTTGGTCGTTTCAAGCTGTCCGGGATTCCCCCAGCACCGCGGGGCGTGCCTCAAGTGCAGGTCTCGTTCGACATCGATGCCAACGGATTACTCCAGGTCTCGGCGACGGATCGGACCACCGGCCGTCAGCAGAGCGTCAGCATCCAGGGCGGCTCCAATCTCAGTGAAGACGAGATCAAAACCCTGATTGCTGAGGCCGAGGAGAAGGCCAGTGAAGACCGCCGCAAACGGGCCGAGATCGATCGGCGCAATCGCGCTCAGACCTTGGTGGGACAAGCCGAGCGCAGGCTCAGAGACGCTGCTCTCGAGCTCGGTCCCTATGGCGCCGAACGCCAGCAGCGAGCCGTTGAGGTCGCCATGCGCGACGTCCAGGAGATGTTGGCTGATGGAGACCTCAGCGAACTCGACATCAGCGTGAGTCAGCTTCAGGAGGCCATCTATGGACTGAACCGCCGACTCGCGAGCGAACGCAAACAGGACGCCAATCCAATCCAGGGCATTAAGAACACCTTGGGCTCCCTCAAGGACGAGCTCTTCGCTGAAGACGACTGGGATGACTGGGACCGCCCAGGACGCTCCCGCGATCCCTGGAGCGAGCCCCGCTACGGCGGCGGTTGGCAGGAAGACCGTTGGGATCGTCCAAGCCTCGATCGGTTTGATCCCCCCCGCCCGCGCTGGGAAGAGCCTCCAAGCCCCCGGGAGAGGGAGCTGCAACCGGCCCGTCGTTATGACCAGTCCAATGGCTACTTCGAGGAGCGTTATCAACCCGCTGATCCCTACGAGGATGCCTATGACGAGCCTCGCCAGCAGCCCCGTGAGGAGCGCTTTGCTGACCGCAGGCCCACCACCACCCCGACGACACCGAATCACGGCTCCTACGAGGGAGATCCCTGGGCTGAGGACTGACGGAGGTGAGTCCTGTGATGTCCGAACCGGGCAGCATTAATCATTGGGCCGTTCTGGGACTGGACCCAGGGTCTGACGCCTCTTCGCTCAAGCGAGCGTTTCGTCAACAGGCACGCCGCTGGCACCCCGATTTAAACGGGGATGATCCCCATGCCGAAGAGCAGTTCAAGGCGGTGAACGAGGCCTATGCGGTCTTGAGTGACCCGCAACGGCGTCAACAGTGGGAAGCCGGTCTCGACGAAGCGACGGCCGCCTCGGCCGGACTGGATCCCTTTGCGACGGGCTTTCCTGACTTCGAGGACTATCTCGATGTTCTCTTTCATCGAGAGCGCAGACGTCCACGTCACCAGGACGCTGATGAGGACTTCTCCGCTCCGGAACCGGAGCCCTTTCGGGAGTACGGCACTGGCGAGGTCACGCCACCCGTGCCACCGCCGCCCCCTCCGGTGGTGGCCAGCGAGGAGCTCGAGTCGGTGGTGAATCTCACCCCTGAGCAGGCCCTCGAGGGCGTACGGGTGGAGCTGGACCTTCCCGATGGAACGGCGATCGAGGTGTGGACTCCGCCAATGGCCGGGGACGGCTGGCGACTACGCCTCGCCGGGGTCGCCCCGGGGGGCAGAGATCATTTCCTGCAGCTACGGGTGCGCACCGACGAGGGCCTGCGCATTGATGGTCTAAGGGTTCACTACCAATTGGAGCTCTCCCCCGCCGAGGGTGCCTTGGGCTGCACCGCTGTGGTCCCGACCCTTGACGGCCCCGTGCAGCTGCGCATCCCTCCCGGCTCCTCCAGTGGTCGTTTGCTGCGTTTGCGATCCCGCGGCTTGACGCGGATGGAGCAGCGGGGAGACCAACTTGTTGAAATCCGCCTGGTCGTTCCTCAGGGGCTGACTGAGGCGGAGGAAGCGCTGTACCGCCGGCTGCAACAGCTCGCAGAGGAAATTGAAGGTGAGCGCGAACGCTCGGTGAATCAGTGAGACACTGGTGATTGACCCGTGCGCGTTGGATGTCGGTTCACGTTCTGCTCTTTGACGCTGGCAGCGAGAACGAGGGCATTCACTCTCTGGAACTCAATGGTTCCACCGTCGTTCTGCTCTTTGAGGACCGTGACGATGCCGAGCGCTATGCCGGATTGCTGGAGGCGCAGGATTTCCCCACCCCAAGCGTTGAAGCGATCGAGCGTCGCGAAATGGAGGAGTTCTGCTCCAGCGCCGGTTACGAAGCGCGCTTCGTCCCGAGTGGCTTCTTGCCGCAGACCGCTGAGGAGCGTTTGCTGATTGCTCCTCCAGAGAAAAACATGGACACGACAACCTGGCGGGACCAGCCCGAGCCAGGTCAGGAGACCACGCAAACCGCCGAGGCTCCCTTGGCTCCGACGGAAGAGCCCATCAGTACCGGCGACAGCGAATTGGAAGCCTTTCGCCGGCGCCTTGAGGGTCTGCTGTGAGCCCAGGCGCCTTTGAGGATGTGCAGCGGGGGCACCTGCTGACTGAACAGGTCAATCCCGCCAGCAGCGAACTGGATGCGCTGAGTACTGAAGACCTTGTTGGCGTCTTTGTTGCTGAGGACCGAAAGCCCCAAGAGGCTGTGGCTGGAGCCGCTGCTGCCCTTGCACAAGCGATCGATGCAATCGCGCAGCGGCTTCAGGCGGGCGGGCGCCTCTTCTACCTGGGTGCAGGTACTTCGGGCCGGCTCGGAGTCCTCGATGCAGCGGAATGTCCCCCCACCTTCTGCAGTGCCCCGGAGTTAGTGCAGGGGGTTCTGGCCGGTGGCGCTCCGGCCCTTTTGCGCAGTTCTGAGGGTCTGGAGGACCTGTTCGACGCCGGGCGATCTGACCTCGAAGCGCGGGGCTTTGGCTCGGGCGATGCCCTGGTCGGCATTGCAGCAGGGGGCACGACCCCCTATGTCCATGGTGGGCTGGCCCATGCCCGTTCCCTTGGCGCACTGGCCATTGCGATGGCCTGTGTTCCTGCGGAGCAGGTGCCGATGCCCTGTGACATCGATATTCGCCTAATTACCGGCCCCGAGGTGCTGACCGGGTCCACCCGTCTGAAGGCCGGGACCGCGACGAAGATGGCCTTGAACATCCTCAGTACCGGCGTGATGGTTCGCCTGGGGAAGGTCTACGGCAACCGGATGGTTGATGTTGCCGTGACCAACAGCAAGTTGGAGGATCGGGCGCTGCGCATCCTCTCGGATCTGGCCGGTGTGAGCCGCGAGCAGGGACGAGCTCTGCTTGAAGCCAGTGCTGGCTCGGTGAAGTTGGCCCTGGTGATGGCCCGCCGCTCGCTGGATGCCGCGCAGGCAGCCGAGGTCCTCGAGCGCAGTGGCGGCAACCTCCGCCAGGCCCTCTTGGCTTAACCCTTAAACGGCCCCCAATAGGGCTCAGTGAAGAGATTGAGCTTCACTCGAGTCGCCGCAGGAACCTGATCGGCGGGGGTCATCAGTGCATCCTGCAGGGCGTGGTGCGCCGCACTGGCGGGCCTCAGGGCTGCGATCCGCTCCGCCGTGGTCCTGACGATCTGGGTCGCGAGGGCCGCATTGGCCTTGAGATTGCCGATCACCATCTCGACGGTCACGCTGTCGTGGTCGGCATACCAACAGTCGTAGTCCGTGGCCATCGCCAGGGTGGCGTAGGCGATTTCTGCTTCTCGGGCGAGTCTGGCCTCGGTGTGGTTCGTCATCCCGATCACCGAACAGCCCCAGCTTCGATAGAGGTTGGACTCGGCCCGGGTGGAGAAGGCGGGACCTTCCATGCAGAGATAGGTTCCGCCGCGGTGCAGGGTCCTGCCCTCCGGCATCAAGCTGTCGGCGACATCCGCCAACAGGCGGCTGAGGCTGGGGCAGAAGGGATCCGCCAGGGCCACATGGGCCACAGCGCCGTTGCCAAAGAAGCTGTTCGGTCGCTCTCGGGTGCGGTCAATGAATTGATCGGGCACCACCATGTCCAACGGGGGGATCTCCTGCTGGAGTGAGCCCACCGCTGATGGGGAGAGGATCCAGCGCACGCCGAGGGAGCGCATCGCCCAGATGTTGGCCCTGTAGGGAACCTCCGTCGGCAGGAAGGTGTGATGGCGGCCATGGCGCGCCAGGAAAACCACCTCCATGCCGCCCAATCGGCCCAGACGCAGTTGATCCGAGGGAGGACCAAAGGGGGTCTCGATGGTGAGCTCCTGGACATCCTCCAATCCCTCCATTGCGTAGAGCCCACTGCCGCCCAGGACCCCAAGACGGGCCTGGCTGAGATCGACGGAATGGGGGACGGACATCACCACTGATCAGATCCCATCACTTCTACCGGAGCGCCCATACTGAGGCGGTTTGCTGACGATCTCACCGTGACCAAAGCCGTGATGGAGACCGACGCCGGCACGATCGAACTGGAACTGTTCGAAGCCGACGCGCCCAACACCGTGGCCAACTTCGTGAAGCTGGCCAAGGACGGCTTCTATGACGGCCTGGCCTTCCACCGTGTCATCCCCGGATTTATGGCCCAGGGGGGCTGCCCGAACAGCCGTGAGGGTGCCCGCGGCATGGCCGGCACCGGTGGTCCTGGCTATCAGATCGACTGCGAGATCAACGCTCAGAAGCACCAGGCCGGCACCCTGGCCATGGCCCACGCCGGCAAGAACACCGGTGGCTCACAGTTCTACATCTGCCATGAGGCCCAGCCTCACCTCGATGGCGTCCACACCGTCTTCGGTCACACCGGAAACATGGACGTGGTCCTGGCGCTGAAGAACGGCAGCCGGATCAACAAGGTCACGATCCAAGGCTGATCGCTGGTCGGGGCTGCCCAGCAGCCCCACTCCCTCAACACCAGCGCAGCAGGGCTCCGCTTTCAAACGGGACCCCCGCCTGACCCGAGCGCAATTCCTGGAGCGGTCTGCGCTGCGCTTCCAGAGTGTTGCTCGGATGTGAGCTGCGCTGCGCATCGGGCGCCAACAACAGGCTCACGCTTTGGGTCTCCGGCCAGTCCGCCATGGTTCTCAGGATCTGTCGCAGGCCTTCAGAATTTCCGCCGTTCACGAGAACGGCCAATTCCGGCTGATCCATCAGGGCCAACACCCGGGAGTGTTCTTCCCGCTCCAACTCCAATCCTTGCTGCTCGGCCCAGTCGGAGAGCTGCTGAAACAAGCTCGCACTGTTGGCCTCGTCCTGGCCTGAACTCGGCTTCCAGGCCAGGACTGCCGCTGGTCCTTGGACGGCGGCGGTGTCCATCAAGTGCCCCAATTTCGCCTGTTTGGTTTGCAGGTAATTGACGTTGTGCTGGCCGGGATCCATCACCAGGGGCACCCGGTCCACCACCTCAAGGCCGTAGCCACCGAGGCCTGCAATCTTGCGCGGATTGTTGGTGATCAGCTTGAGACGGTGAATCCCTAGATCACTGAGGATTTGCGCTCCGACGCCGTAGTTGCGCAGGTCCGCCGGAAAGCCCAGTCTTTCGTTGGCCTCGACGGTGTCCAAGCCGCCGTCCTGCAGGGAATAGGCCTTGAGTTTGTTGATCAGGCCGATGCCCCGGCCCTCCTGTCTGAGATAGACCACGACGCCCTCGCCGGCCTCCTCGATGATCCGCAGGGCGGATTCCAGTTGCGGGCGGCAATCACAGCGCAGGGAGCCGAAGGCATCGCCGGTGAGGCACTCGCTGTGCACCCGAACCAAGACGGGACCTGCCGAGTGTTCTGGGTTGCCTTTAACGATGGCCACATGGTCCGAACCATCGAGCTCGTTGCGATAGCCAATCGCCCGAAACTGACCGAAGGCACTCGGGAGCATGGCTTCGGCCTGGCGCCGAACAAAGCGCTCCGTATCGAGCCGGTAGCGAATCAGGTCCGCAATGTTGATGAAGCGCAAGCCATGGCGCTTGGCGTACTCCGCCAATTGCGGCAGCCGGGCCATGGAGCCATCGGCGTTTTGGATCTCACAGATCACGCCTGCTGGATAGAGACCCGACATCCGTGCCAAGTCGACGGCCGCTTCGGTGTGCCCGGCGCGCTTCAACACGCCCCCTTGCTTGGCCCGCAGGGGGAAGATGTGGCCCGGCCTGCGCAGATCGTTCGGACGGGTCCCCGGGTGGATGGCGACTTGGATCGTGCGAGCCCGGTCTTCCGCTGAGATGCCTGTGGAGACTCCGTTCTCGGGGCCTGCGTCCACGCTGACGGTGAAGGCCGTTTGATTGCTGTCGGTGTTGCGATCGACCATCAGTGGCAGGTCGAGCGCGTCGAGACGCTCACCCTCCATCGCCAGACAGATCAGGCCCCGCGCCTCGGTGGCCATGAAGTTGATCTGCTCCGGTGTAGCGAATTGGGCAGCGCAGATCAGATCCCCTTCATTCTCCCGGTTTTCGTCGTCCACCACCACGACCATTTCGCCATTGCGGATCGCGGCCAGACCGTCGGCGATGGAATCGAAGACAAACGAGTCCTGAGTCAGGGGCTGGTTCAGGGAAGGCGGGCCCGACGGCCAGGTGCACTGACACTTTTATAGAGCCCGGTACGATCGGCCTTCCCCTGTGCAAGCCATGGCAAGTCAGCGCGTCGCCGTGATTGGGGCCTCGGGCTACGGCGGTTTGCAGACCCTCCGGCTGCTCCAGGGCCATCCGGAATTGACCGTTAGCTTCCTGGGGGGCGAGCGAAGCAGCGGCAAGCGTTGGAGTCAGCTCACTCCGTTTTTGCCACTGCCAGGCGATCCGGTGGTGCAGAACCCGGAGGTGGATGCCATTGCCGAGGCCGCTGACTTCGCGGTCCTCAGCCTTCCCAATGGCCTGGCCTCCCGCCTCGCCCCTGCGCTGCTCGAGCGTGGGGTCAAGGTGGTCGACCTCTCCGCTGACTATCGCTACAGCTCCCTGGATCAGTGGAAGGAGGTCTATGCCTCCGAGGCCAGCAGCTTCCCCAGAACTGACGCGGACCTTTGCCAGGAAGCCGTCTACGGCCTCGTGGAGTGGGATCAGCAGCGCATTGCTGCGGCTCGCCTGGTGGCGGCTCCTGGGTGTTTCCCCACCGCCAGCCTGTTGGCCTTGACCCCGTTCTTGAAGCAGGGCCTGATTGAGACCAGCGGCATCGTCATCGACGCCAAGACCGGCACCAGTGGCGGCGGCCGGGCCGCGAAGGAGCATCTCCTCCTGGCGGAGGCCTCGGAAGGCATTTCCCCCTACGGCGTCGTGGGGCACCGCCACACCAGTGAGATCGAGCAGCTCTGCAGCCGGGCCGCGGGTACGAGCATTCAGTTGCAGTTCACTCCACACCTCACGCCGATGGTGCGCGGTCTACTCGCCACGGTCTATGGCCGACTGCGCGATCCAGGACTGACCGCGGAGGACTGCACAACGCTGCTCGAGGCGGCCTATCGCCACGCCCCCTGCGTGCAGGTTCTACCGGTCGGCACCTATCCCTCGACCAAATGGGTGCGCCAGACCAACAGGGCGCTGCTGTCGGTTCAAGTGGACCAGCGCACCGGTCAGCTGATCGTGATGAGCGCCATCGACAACATGGTCAAAGGCCAAGCCGGTCAAGGGGTCCAGTGCCTGAACCTGATGGCGGGCCTGCCCGCTGAAACGGGACTCCCGCTGCTGCCCTTCTATCCCTGAGCGCAAAGCCCAAGGCGCTGGGCAGCCAGGCTGACGGCCAGGGGCAGGATCCGATGTTCCTGCTGATGGATTCGCTCGGAAAGGCTGGCCTCACAGTCTCCTTCTAAAACAGGAAGGGCGGCTTGCACCAAAATCGGCCCTGTGTCCACCTCTAATTCCACGAGATGGGCCGTGCAGCCCGTCAGGGTGACGCCGGCCTCGAGGGCCTGTCGGATCGCTTTCGCCCCCCGGAAGCTCGGCAGCAGCGACGGATGGATATTGATCAGCCGTTCTGGGTAGGCCTCGATCAGTTCCTGCGTCACGATTCGCATCCAGCCGGCCATCACCACCAGGTCCACCTGCGCGGCTCGAAAGGAAGAGACGAGCGCGCGGTCGAGCGCCTCCCGCGATGGGTAGTTCCGGTGGTCCAATACCTGTGCGGGGACATCCAGGACCTCGGCCCGCCTCAAGGCACCTGCATCAGGTTTGTTGACGATCAGCAGGCTCACTTCTGCAGAGAGTTGCCCGGAGCGGCAGGCCTGGACCAGGGCCTCGAAGTTGCTGCCCGAGCCGGAGGCCATGACCCCCAAGCGCAGGGGCGGTTTGGTGACGATCGGATGCTCCGGTGGCAAAGGCCACTGGACGGCCAATCCACTCCCGCTAGGGTCTGGAAAAGTGGAGTCCTGGCCATGTCCCATCTCTCCATCCTGCCAACGGTCCTTACGGATGAGCGCCTTCTGGCCCAGGCTCTCCAGGAGCTCGGCTACGCGGTCCACTGGGGCGGCCAGCTCCAGGGTTTTGCCGACCAGCAGGAGGCGGTCACCCTCTGGGTGCAGGTGAACCCCGAGCAGCAATTGGGTTGGTGCCGTCAGTCCAATGGACGTTTGGCTTTGGTGGGCGATCTGCAGCGGCTCGGACGATCCCACTCCGTTCAGCAGCTCGTCGGACAGATCACCCGCAGCTACGCCGCACTCCAGGCCCTTCAGACCGCTGCCGCGGAGCTGTCGAACGCTTCAGTTGAATTGATCAGCTGACGGTTGAACGATGACGGGATTGGTTCAGGTCCAGCTTGATCTGAGCAACCCTCAGAGCCACCTGGTGCATGTGCGGCTGGAGATTTCCTCTCCCCAAGCGCAGCAACAGGTCTCACTACCCGGCTGGACACCCGGCTCCTACCTGATCCGCGACTACGTCAAGCAGCTGGAGGGCTTCAAGGCTGTTCAGCAGGGTCTTGAGCGGTCCGTGCGCCGCACCGATCCGAGTACCTGGCAGATCGATTGCAATCCAGACGCGGGACCGCTGGTGCTGACTTATGCCGTCATGGCCACGGAGCTGACGGTTCGCACCTGTCATCTGGATCAGGACCACGGCTTTTTCGCCTTAGCGGCGGTGGTTCTCGAGGTGGCGGGTCAGCGCTGGAGTCCCCACCGCCTGACCTGCGTGGTGCCCAATGGCTGGAATGCCTTTGTTCCCCTGCCCACGGATGCCACGGGATCTTGGCTCGCGACAACGTTTGATCAGCTGATCGACAGCCCCATCGAGGCCGGTCCACACCAGTCGCATCCGTTCGAGGTCCTGGGTGTTCCCCATCGCTGGGTGACCTGGTTTTCAGATCCCGCCTGCGCGGTGTGGTTCGCCGATCGTTATCCGACGTTCTTCGAGGACGTACAGCAGGTCTGTTTGGCCTGTTGCCGGCTGATGGGCGAACCCAGACCCGCCAGTTCGGACTACCTCTTTGTGCTGCACCTCTTGGATGAGGGGTATGGGGGCCTGGAGCACGACGACAGCACGGTCCTTGTCTATGGGCGCCGCAACCTCGAGACCAGCAGCGGATACCGCAAGTTGCTGCAGCTCGTTGCCCACGAGTATTTCCACCAGTGGAACGTCCGGCGTCTGACCCCAAGGGAACTTCGGCCGGTGGACTACAACCGCGCCAGTGTGATCCCGACGCTCTGGTTTGCAGAAGGGGTCACCAGCTACTTCGATCAGCTGCTGCCGCTGACCGCTGGCTTGAGTACGCCGCAGGACTACTTCAGTGATCTTGGGGAGGACCTCAGCCGTTACCTGCTCACGCCTGGGCGTCAGGTCCAGACCCTCAGAGAGAGCAGTGAGGAGGCTTGGGTCAAGCTCTACAAGGCCGATGCCTACTCCGCGAGTAGCCAAGTCAGCTATTACCTCAAGGGGGCGGTCGTCGCCCTCTGTTTGGACCTGGAGCTCCGGCGTCATCAGAGCTCACTCTCCGCAGTTGTTCAGCAGCTTTGGAGAAGCCACGGTCGCCATGGTCGCGGCTATGGGGAGTCCGATCTGCTGGAGGCCTTTGAAGGGCAAGTCACCGGTTTGGCTGGGCGTCTAGAGCAATGGTTGACGGACGTCGACGATCCTGATTGTTCTGGCTACCTGTTGGATGTAGGCCTGGCTCTGGAGCCGGAGATGTCCAGCGATCCTTGGACGGGAATGACCACGGGTCTGAAGGACGGCCGGCTGGTGGTTCAACGCGTTTTGCGCCATAGCCCGGCTGAGCGGGCTGGGCTGATGGTGGGCGATGAACTGATCGGCTTGGCCGGCCAGCGGCTGGCCAAGCCCGAGGACGTTCCAACGCATCTGCGTGCTGGCGTGGCTCAGCCGCTGCTCATGGCCCGTCGTTCCAGCCTGCGGGAGCTTCAACTCTGCAGTGATCCACCGCAGCCCAAGCGCTACAAACTCGAGCCTGTAGCCAACCCCACAACCGCCCAGCAGGCAGCCCAAGAGGCCTGGTTGCAACAACGGGTGGGCTAGCCATGGTCCGGCTCGTTCCCGAGCAACCGACTCGCATTCCGCACCGCCGTGCACTGGGGCTGGCCCTAGTCGCCTTGGCTGGCCTCAGCCTCATTCCGCTCTGGCAGCGTTCGAGTCAGGCTCCCGCGCGGCTGCCAGCTCCCCTTGCCAATGCACGGCCCGCTCCTCTCCCTCCCGCTCAAGCGGCATGGACCAGCCCCCTGCAGCGCCAATGCAGCGTGAATGACCGCGCCCTGGTGGCACGGTTAAAGACGCAGCAGCAGACCTATCCCTCCACCCTCAAGCGGGTCAAGATCGACCCCTCCAACTACGACCAGCGCGTGCCCTATGACGCGTTTGGAAATCCGTTGCAGACGACCCCATCGCTTGTCGTTCTGCATGAGACGGTCTTCGGGCTGCAATCGGCGCTGAACACCTTCATCAAGCACAACCCAAGGGATGAGGACCAGGTCAGCTACCACCTGCTGATCGGTGAAAACGGAGAGTCGGTTGAAGCCCTACACCCCCGATTTCGTGCCTATGGAGCGGGTTACTCCGCTTTCGATGGCGAATGGGCGGTATTGAATCCAGAGCTTCCTGGCTCTATCAACAACTTCGCTCTGCACCTCAGCCTCGAGACACCGCTGGATGGTGAGAACGATGCGGAAACCCACAGTGGCTACAGCTCCGCCCAGTACGACGCCATGGCCGTCGTCCTTGCGGATTGGATGAACCGCTACAAGATCCCGAAGGAGCGGATTACGACCCACCGCCATGTGGATCTTGGTGCAGCGCGTGCTGATCCCAGGAGCTTCAACTGGGAGGCGCTGCAGCAGCGATTGGCGGCCCTTGGGGTGCTCTGCTGAAGACCCTTCAGATCAGCGGTGACAGGGGTTGCCGCTGGCGCCCATAGACCAAGCCGTGCAGTTCGGGGTCCTGCATGTAGCGCAGGATCCTGGCTGGGTAGTCGAGTTTGCCGTTGTGGAGATAGGCGAGGGTTGCCACAGTCTTGGCATGACGGTGGGAGCGACTGACGTTGCTGGTCTCACTGGCCTGCCGGTCGAGGAGCTTCAGCAGACGCATCATTTTCCCCGCCAGAAGTTCGACGTTGCGCTCCGGGTCGAGCAGTTGATTGCGGGCGGCTTGAATCTCCTCGGGACTGGCATTGGGGCTAAGCAATCCCTGTTTCTCCATCTCACTGAGGCCCAGCTGGGCTGGGCCATGGGTGCTGAATAGCCCGGAATGGGCTGCCAAGGGGTGATCCTCACCGGGCTTGGCGTGCTGCATCTCGTCAAACAAAATCGCGGCCAACAGCATCGGGTTCAGGCCCGTGCGGCGGCTTTGCTGTTGGATCACCGGCTGAAGCGATTGCAACCGATTCACCGTGTGGTCCCGAAGGGGGGTGAACTGGTCCACCCCTTGGGTGAATAGACGCGCGAGCCGAGGTTGGGGTCCATGCACGCCAAAGCGGCGCTGCAACTCCTTCAGCTCTTCTGCGCTGAATTTGGTTGGGTCTGAATGGCTGCTGCTATCGATGCGATCGACACTGACGCCGTTGCTGGGGCGCAGAGCGGTCTGGACAAGCGGGTAGGTCGCCAGGCTGGCTAGCGCCGTTGTGGCCGCCCCAAGCCAGGCCCAGAGGTTGCGCCTGGTGCGATGGGGCCGAAGCCGCTTTCCGTAGCGCAGATTGAGAGTCAGAACCCAATCAAAAGGCTTTTCTTGAGCCTAGGTCGACCTTTCGCCTGAGGCCGCACTCATGCGCAGGTCCACACAGTCGCAATCTGGTCCCGGCTCAATCCTCAGGAAACGCCAAAAAGGGTATCCCTGATTGGATTTCACCGATAGGTTCAAAGGGCGGACCGCTTGATCTGGCCTGATGTCTTCCCGCCCCTCTGCCCCCGCTCTGGACCCCGCGAGCCAGTGGCAGAGGTTCTGCAGTCAGCTCTGGCACAACGAGAAGCTCGGCTTCTGGCTCGATGTCAGCCGCATGGGCCTGGATTCGGCCACCCTCTCTGCCTTAAAGCCTCGTTTTGATCAGGCCTTCCAGGCCATGGCGGCCCTGGAGTCCGGCTCCATCGCCAACGCCGATGAGCAACGCCAGGTTGGTCACTACTGGCTACGCAACCCCCAGCTCGCCCCCGATCCAGCCAGTGGAGCTCACATCCAGGCTGAAGTCGATCGCATTGAGTCCTTCGGTCGCGACGTTCTCTCTGGAGCCATCGGCAATGGCTCTGGGCAGCGCTTTACCGACGTGCTTTGGATCGGCATCGGCGGCTCTGGCCTTGGCCCCCTCTTGATGATTCGGGCCCTTCAGGATCCAGGAGCTGGCCTTCCCTTCCATTTCTTCGACAATGTCGATCCCGATGGAATGCGCCGGACCTTGGCGTCCATTGGTGAGCGGCTGAAGACCACCCTGGTGATTGTGGTCAGCAAGTCCGGGGGAACCCCCGAGCCCCATATCGGCATGCTTCAAGCGCGTCGTGCGGTTGAGGCAGCCGGCGGAAGTTGGTCCCAACAGGCCGTCGCCGTCACGATGGTCGACAGCAAGCTCGATCGTGAAGCGAAGGACTCGGGTTGGTTGGCGCGCTTCGACATGTTCGATTGGGTCGGCGGCCGAACCAGCATTACCAGTGCTGTGGGTTTGCTCCCAGGCGTTCTGATTGGCTCCGACATCCGGGAGTTCCTGGCGGGTGCGGCTGAGATGGATGCGGTCACTCGGGTGGCCGATTTTGATCAGAACCCGGCTGCACTGTTGGCCGCTGCCTGGTATTCCGCCTGTGGCGGCAAGGGCCAGCGAGACATGGTTGTGCTTCCCTACCGCGACCGTCTGGAGGTCTTCAGCCGCTACCTCCAGCAACTGGTGATGGAGAGCCTGGGTAAGAAGTTGGACCGCAACGGTCAGGTCGTCCACCAGGGCATTGCGGTCTACGGCAACAAAGGCTCGACCGACCAACACGCCTACGTGCAGCAACTGCGCGACGGTGTCGACAACTTCTTCGTGACCTTTGTCGAGGTGCTCGAGGACCCAGGCGATATTCCGCCGCTGGAGGGTGAGAATCCTGGCGACTTCTTGGACGGCTTCCTCCAGGGCACCCGTTCAGCCTTGACTGAAGAAGGACGCTTCAACCTCAGCATCACGATGCAGCGTCTGAACGCCCACAGCCTGGGTGCCCTGATTGCACTGTTCGAGCGCGCCGTGGGCTTCTACGGCGAGTTGGTCAACGTCAACGCCTACCACCAACCTGGCGTTGAGGCCGGCAAGAAAGCCGCGGCAGCACTTCTGGATCTGCAGTCCAGGTTGGAGATGGTGATGGCTGACCAGCGGGAACACACCCTGGCCGAACTCCAAGGCAAGTTGGCCCTAGAGACAGCCGAGCCCCTCTACTGGATCCTGCGGCACCTCTGCGCCAACCGTCGCCACATCTCAGCCAAAGGGGACTGGGGGCAGCCCGAGTCCCTCGTGTTCATTCACGACTAGGTCCCTAGGGGACCAGGTTGACGAGCCGTCCAGGGACAACGATGACGCGGCTGGGGGCTTTGCCCTCCAGCCATTTCTCTGCGATCTCGCTCTCAAGCGCCAAGCGCTCGAGCGTTGCTTTGTCGGCGTCGGCTGGCACCTCAAGGTTGCCGCGCACCTTGCCCTTGATCTGAATCACCAGGGGGACGGTGGCGCGCACCAGGGCGGACGCGTCGCATTGAGGCCACTGCTGCGTGTGGATGCTGCTGTTCTCTAGGGCCTCATCCGCAGACCGGCCTCCGAGCTTCAACCAGAGTTCCTCGGCCAGGTGGGGCGCAAATGGTGCCAGCAGGACCAAGAGCGTGCGCAGGGCTTCGCAGGCCAGCACATCCGAGCTCGCAGCCAAATGTGTCCCCATGGCATTGCTGAGTTTCATCAACTCAGACACCGCCGTATTGAACTGAACGTCTCCATCGAGATCGTCAGTGATCTCTTGGATGGCCGTGTGAACCGCACGGCGCAGCTCTTGTTCTGCCTCCGAGAGTGCCTCGCCTGAGCCCAGACGCTCAGCGACCGACTCCGGGGAACCAGCGCCGCCGGCCAGACTCAGGCCGCGCTCAAGAGCTGCATCGGCAAGACGCCAGATGCGCTGCAGGAAGCGGAACTGCCCTTCCACGTCCGCGTCATCCCACTCCAGGTCCTTTTCCGGCGGAGCCTTGAAGAGGATGAACATCCGCGCGGTGTCAGCGCCGTACTTGTCGATGACAAGCGCGGGGTCGACGCCGTTGTACTTGGACTTGGACATCTTCTCGAAGAAGGTCTCCAAGGGATCGCCCGTTAACGGATCACGGGGATCCGTGGCATCGGCCACCTCAGCGGGTGGGATGTACTTGCCTGTTTTGGGGTTCTTGTAGGTGATCCCTTGAACCATTCCCTGGGTGAGTAGCCGTTGAAAGGGCTCATCGAAACCAAGGAGGCCTCGGTCCCTCAACACCTTCGTGAAGAAGCGCGAGTAGAGAAGGTGAAGGATGGCGTGCTCGATACCGCCGACGTACTGATCAACTGGCAACCACTGGTCAACGGCGTCTTTCGCAAACGGCAGCTGAGTGTTCTTGGCGTCGCTGTAGCGCAGGAAATACCAGCTGGAACACATGAAGGTGTCCATGGTGTCGGTCTCGCGGCGAGCTGGTTTGCCGCAGCAGGGGCAGTCGACATTGACCCAGCTTTCAAGTTGGGCCAGGGGGGAGCCCCCCTTGCCGCTGAAGGCGACATCCCTTGGCAGTTCAACCGGCAGCTGCTCATTCGGCACCGGAACAACACCGCAGCTCTCGCAGTGGATCACCGGAATCGGGCAGCCCCAGTAACGCTGCCTGGAAATCAGCCAATCCCTCAGGCGGAATTGGACTTTCTCACGGGCCCAACCCTCCTTCTCCCCTGCTTCGGTGATCGCCCGTTTGGCCGCCTTGTTGGTCATCCCATCGAAGCCCTGGGAATGGATCAAGACCCCTGATTCGGTCCAGGCTCCACCCTCAAAGGCATGTTCGTCACTGCCCTCGGGAATGATCACCTGCTTGACCGGGAGTTCGTACTGGCGGGCAAACAGAAAATCCCGTTGGTCATGGGCGGGCACTCCCATGACGGCCCCCGTGCCGTACTCCGCCAGGACGTAGTCAGCAATCCAAACCGGGATCAGTTCTCCATTGGCGGGGTTTCGCACCTGGGCACCAATGGACACACCACGCTTGGGTTTGTCCTCCGCCGTCCGTTCCTGTTCGCTCTGGCGGGACACCAGGTCACAGAACGCTTCGACTTCGGTCTGGTGGGCCGCCGTCGTCAGGGCGGGGACGAGCGGATGCTCTGGAGCTAGAACGACGTAGCTGGCGCCAAAGAGGGTGTCGGGTCTGGTGGTGAACACCGTGACCTGCTCCCCACTCTCCTGGCCATTGGCATCGACCACGCTGAACTGGAGTTCAGCACCGGTGCTGCGGCCGATCCAATTGGCCTGCATCGTGCGCACCCGCTCCGGCCAACCCTCCAGCTTGGGCAGGTCATCCAGCAGCTGCTGGGCGTAATCGGTGATCTTCAGGAACCACTGCCGCAGCTTGCGCTTCTCAACGAGAGCACCGGAGCGCCAGGACCGCCCTTCGCTGTCGACCTGCTCATTGGCAAGCACGGTCTGGTCGATCGGATCCCAATTAACGGTGGCGTCCTTTTGGTAGGCCAGGCCTCCGTCGAGGAACTGGAGGAAGAGCCACTGGGTCCAGCGGTAGTAATCGTCGTGACACGTGGCCAGCTCCCGATCCCAGTCAATCGACAGCCCCAGCTGATCGAGTTGATCGCGCATTGAGGCAATGTTTTGGTCCGTCCAAGCACCGGGATCCACGCCCCGCTCAATGGCGGCGTTCTCAGCGGGCAGACCAAAGGCATCCCAGCCCATCGGATGCAGCACTTTCTTGCCGCGTAAGCGCTGAACCCTGGCGACCACATCGGTGATCACATAGTTCCGGACATGCCCCATGTGCAGGTTCCCTGAGGGGTAGGGGAACATCGAGAGGGCATAAAAGGCCTCGTCGCCGGCCTTGATCTCAGGGGTGCTGTGCAGACCGTTTGCCTTCCAGGCCCGTTGCCAGCCGGCCTCAGTGGCCTGGGGTTGGTAGCGGCTGGACTCGCTCACGGGCGGATCGGGAGTGGAGCAGTGATGCTCCCATAGCTGCTGTTAGGCGAGGGGCCGCAGCATCGCGATGGCATCGCGATTGATCAGCAAGCTGGGGGTGCCGGGCTCCGATTCCAGTGCGAGAAAACAAGCGTCAACCCAGAGCGGTCTGCCGGTGACGCTGCTGCCGTTGAGGAGCTGGACCGACAGGGGCAGCTGCTCGCGGATCCAGGCCTGGATTTGGCGTACTCCTGGCTGGGAGGTGTCGAGGTCTCCTGGCCGCCATTCCCGACTGCTCCCCATAGGATCGAGCGCACTGGTGGGCCTCCATTCACAGGCTGTCGCGCGTGTTCCAATTCAGCAAGTACCAAGGTCTCGGTAACGACTTTTTGATGCTCGATGGGCGTCAATCGGGCGATACGGACTTCCTCTTTGGTTTGACTCCGGAGCTGGTGGTTCAGCTCTGCGATCGCCGCTTTGGGGTGGGAGGCGACGGCGTGATCCTGGCCCTGCCACCCAACGGCGGAGGGGAATTGCGGATGCGCATCTTCAACGCCGATGGCACCGAACCCGAGATGTGCGGCAACGGCATCCGCTGCCTGGCCCGATTCCTGGCCGATTGCGATGGGGACGGCCCCGGCCGCACCTGGCAGGTCGACACCCTGGCGGGCCGGATCGTTCCGGAGCTTCTCCCCGACGGCACGATTCGCGTCGACATGGGCGCGCCCTTCCTGACGCCAAGCGAGATCCCAACGACCCTGGAGGTCGGCGAGGCGGGGCTTCCCAGCGGCGAACTGGAGATTGATGGCGAGCGGTTTGCCGTGGCCGCTGCCGGAATGGGCAACCCCCACGTGGTGGTGCCTGTGGATTCCGTCGATGAAATCGACTTGGAGCGTTTTGGCAGTCAGCTGGAGATCCACCCCGCGTTCCCGGCGAAAACCAATGTCCATTTCGTCGAGGTGCTCTCGCCCTCCCATCTGGTGATGCGGGTCTGGGAACGCGGGGCAGGCCCAACCCTCGCTTGCGGCACCGGAGCCTGCGCCACCCTGGTGGCCTGCCATCGCCTGGGGCTCTCCGAGCGCACAGCCCGTATCGACCTCCCGGGCGGCCCCCTGCAGATTCACTGGGACGCCATGAACGGCAAGGTCTTCATGGACGGCCCGGCGGAGCATGTGTTCGACGGTTCCATCCCGGATGCCGAGGCCGTAGCCGCGGCGCGTGGGCAGGCCGCAGAGACGGAGATGGTGCCCCCTGCCGTGGAGCAGTCCCAACCCCCCGCCGATTCAGGCGATCAGATCGACTGCGCGACGGTCTGCGCTAACGGCTGTATCCGCCCGGACAATTGCCCCAGCGAAGCCGCCCGAGCCAAGGTCGCGGCACTGCTCAACAGCACCTCCCTGGATGATCTGGTGACCCTGGCCACCAATTCCCTGGAGTCTCGGACCCGCGCCCGCTTCGAGCGCGAACCATGACTTCGGATCTTCGCCAATACCTCGATTGCGCCGCGACCACCCCGTTGGCGCCAGAGGTTCAGGCGGAGATCCAACGGGTGGATCGCGAGGCCTGGGCGAATCCATCCAGCCTGCATGCCTTCGGCCTGGCCGCCGCCGAACAGCTCGAGCGCAGCCGCCAACAGATCGCTGCTCAGCTGGGCTGCAGTGGGGACCTGATCTTTACCTCCGGCGGTTCCGAATCAATTCATCTCGCCCTACTCGGTTCCGCTGCTGAGCTCTGGGACGGGCAAGGGTCAGCACCTCGGCTCTTGCTCTCTGCGGTTGAGCACCCCGCCACCGAAGCGGCGGCGCTGCAGCTGCAACGGCAGGGTTGGCAGCTCGAGCGCATCCCGGTGGATCGCCAGGGCTTGATTGATCTTGCGGTCCTGGAGTCCCGGCTCGCGCCACCGACCCGTTTGGTGTCGTTGATCTGGGGGCAGAGCGAGGTCGGCACCCTCCAGCCCATGGACCTGATCGGTCGGCTCTGCCGTCAAGCAGGCGTGCTGCTGCACGTCGATGCGGTGCAGGTGGCTGCGCAACGGCCGATTGATTTCGATGCGCTGCCCATTGATTTACTCAGCGTCGCCAGTCACAAGCTCAGTGGACCCCGGGGTGTTGGCGCCCTCTTGATTCGGGATCAGGTGCCAGTCCGCCCAATCCAGTCCGGTGGCGGCCAGGAGCGGGGGATCCGTGCTGGGACCGAACCGGTGCCCTTGATTGCGGGCTTTGCCAAGGCTCTGGAGTTGCTCAACATCCAGCGCTTTCAAGGGACGGAAGATCCGCTGATTGAAAGGCGTGACGCACTGCTGACGGGTTTGCTCCAGCTGCCCGGAGTGGAGCTGACCGGTCCTGATCCCCGTCAGGATCCTGAACAGCGCCTGGCGAATCACATCAGCTTGTTGGTCGCGTCGCCGCAGGGCGTGCCCCTCTCCGGACGCTCCGTCGTTCGGGCCATGTCATGCCTGGGCTACGGGATCAGCAGCGGCTCGGCCTGCAGCAGCTCCAAGGCGGCCGGCAGTCCGATCCTCGAAGCCATGGGAATCGCACCAGAGCGCAGCTCCAGCGGCCTGCGCCTCAGTTTGGGGTCCTGGCATCGCGACGCTGACCTTGCGCCTGTCCCGATCGCTTTGCGGGAGGCCATCGCCGCAGTGATGGCTGATTAGGGTCGGCCGAACGACATGGCCCGGATGCTCCCCGCTGATCTGCGACGCGCTGAAGCTGAAGCTGTTGAAGCGATTGCCGCTGCCCTTGCCAGCCAAGCCAAAGGCTTCTGGACCGCAGAATTTCGGTTTGAAGGACTGCGCATCCTGCCGGTCTCGCTGCGCCTGTTGGCAGCGCTGTTGCCTGCCCATGCTGAGGCCCGTTTGGTCTTCCCTGACGCCGGTGCAGCGGCCCTGGCCAAGCGGGACGCAGCGGAGCAGGCGGGCAGCATCACCGAACTCAGCGGAATCAAGCGACTCCAGCAGGCCGACGGCGGTAGCGATGGGCTTCTGGTCCTGGTAGCCCCAACCCCTGCGGACTACGAGGACGTTGAAGCCGTCTGCGCTCAGCACCGCGGCAGTGTTGTTCTGCTGAACGGAAAACTGGAGGATGCCGCGGTGGGGATTGGGACTGTGGCGCGCGAGCGTCGCAAGGGCTTCCTCGCCACCTGGCAGTCCGCCTATGCCCTCATCCCCACCGGGGAGGGCGCACTCAGACGTGCCTATCCCCTGGACTGGCAGCTCTACCGGCGAGACCCCGACGGCTATCGCTTCGTCAAGGACTTCGAGCTCAAGCCAGATGCTGAGCAGATGGCCGACGCCCTTGAGGGTGAAGGCGGCGGGGTCGCTCGAGGACTCAAGGCCGTTGATCGCCTGATCGAGGGGCTCCAGAACTAGCTCCCACGAATGCTTGTTTCGGCGGCCCAGTCTCCGTACAGTTCGAACTCTGCCTCCCCGCCATGCCTTCGTTGTCGCGTCGTTTCTCGCTGGTGGATGCGGGGGCTGCGGCGGCTGTGGTTTTGGCCATTGGCGGTGTGGTGTGGAGCCCCAAGCTCAGTGGCGCAGTCGCCCGAGCCACCGGCGGTTTGCAGCCAGTGACGGTGTTCGTCGATGTCCGTAACGTCCCGGTGGCCAATCCGCCTGCGCTCATCGCCGCTGCAAAGGAGCAAGGCAAGGTCTCGATCGTGATCCGCAACCAGCCCCACGGCTCGGTGGCGGTGGATGACGTCATTCCTCTGCAGCGTCAACTGGCCGCCGTTCTGGCCGATGGGAAGGTCGTCACCGCTCCCGATCCCAACCAACAGCAATTGGGCAACCTGGATGCCCGCTTTGTGCTCAAAGGGGAGGGCCGCAAGGGAGCCGGTGGAGTGGTGTTCGGAAACCAGACGCTCAAGATTGGTGCTCCCATTGAGTTGGAGGGACGGGAATTCAGGCTCAATGGCTCCGTCTCTGGGCTCCAACTCGGGGCCTCCTGACCATGGCGGGGCGGCGAGCAGGGGTTCTGATTGGCCTTGGCCTAGCGCTGTTCCCCTCGCTTGGCCTCCAGGCGGCCGCCCCTGACAGTCGGGCGATCTCCCTGCCTGCTCCACCGCCTCCACTGGGATTTCCGCAACTGCAGACCCAGGTCAGCTGTCCAGCGTTGCAGACACGCCTGCGGCAGGTGCTTGGTGCCGAAGCCAGCGTCTGGAGCGTGAGCGTTGGCGATGGCTCCGGTCGGCTCCTGGCGGATCTGAACGGTTTAACGCCCCGTATCCCAGCCTCCAACCAAAAGATGGTCGCGACGGCCATGGCCTTGGACCGTCTCGGTCCCGACTACAGCCTCACGACCCGGCTCTGGCGTAGGGCCGATGGAAGCCTCCTGTTGACCGGTGAGGGGGATCCAGACTTCAACACCCCCCAGCTCCAGCGCTTCGCCAAGTTGGCGCTGGGACAAGGCGGCAGCAGCTCACCCACTCCCTCTGCGGTCCGTATCCAACTTCAGGAGGAGCCCCCCCAGCGCTGGTGGCCGGCAGGTTGGCCTGGTGAGGACCGTGTCGAGGCCTATGGCGCACCGATTACGCGTCTGGCTGTCACCAGCAATGCCAAGGCGATGGCCGTGAGCGACCCACCGAGTCGCCTTCAACAACTGTTGGCGGCAGAGATCAAACGTCAGGGAGGACAGGCCAGCATCAGCACCGTGGCACCGACCCCCAATGGGAGTCCCCCCTCCAGTGCGGTGTTGCTCCATGAGGAACGCTCGATCGGCATGCATGGCCTGTTGAGCCTGGCGAACACCGAGAGCCACAACTTCACTGCTGAGGTCCTGCTGCGCCAGGCCGCTGGAAGTTGGGACCAAGTCACAAGCCAGTGGCGTACAAGCCAATGGCTGGCCGCCCAAGGTCTACCGATGGCAGGGATCAAGGTGGTTGACGGCAGTGGTCTCGACCGCGGCAACCGCCTCACCAGCCGCCTGCTGGTGGCATTGATGTTGCGCATGGCGCAGCACCCAATGGCCGACCATTACTTCGCCTCAATGGCCATTGCCGGTGAGCGTGGAACCCTCCGCAACTACTGGTACGACACCGAGTTGCAGGGTCAGTTTTTCGGCAAAACCGGAACGATTCGAGGAGTGCGCTCCGTCAGCGGATTGCTGAACACCCCCGCTGGGCCTCGCTACATCAGCATGATTTCAAACGGGTCCAGCGCCCCCAATACGGTCATTGGACAACTGCTGCGTCAGACCCGCAACGGTGCGCTCTGCCCCTAGCGGTTTCCGGCTGCCTTGCGAATGCGATCCGCGGCGCGGCGGGCGCGGTTGATCGGCACGGCCTGCTGTTGACCAGCAACGGGGTTCGGCACCAGTGAGGCTGGATTGACACCCTGGAGCTTCACCAGCTCACGCTTGCCAGCCACGACCACCTGCCCCATCTCCCGCAGACGATCCTCGAGTTCACCGAGGACTTGTTCTGCATAGCGGTTCGCCCCTTCTTGGATCGTGCTGGCTTCCTGGCGGCTGCGGGCGATGAGGGCCTCACACTGCTGCTGGGTTTGCTGGCGGAACTGCAGAGCATCGCCCTGCACCCGCTCGGCTTCAGCCTGGCTGCTCTGCTGCAGACGAAGGGCCTCAACACGAACCTTCTCAAGTTCCGTGAGGCTCTGCTTCCGTGCTGCCTCGTGTTGCTCGCTGAGCTGTCGCTTGAGCTCGATCGCTTCTTGATCAAGCTGCTGGCGGCGTTGCAGCCCTTCCTGTTCGAGTTGCTGACGGCGCTGGCTGAACTGTTGCTCCAGCTGAGCCAGCCTGGCTTGATGCTCCTGTTCTGTCTTGGCGACCTGTTGCCGGGCCTGGGCGATCATCTGCTCGCACTGCTGGCGGGCCTGGTCGCGCAATTCCGCCACCTGCCGCTCGGCTTCACTGCGGATCGACTGGCTATTAATCAGCTGATCCCGCTGCTGCTTGGCCTGGGCAACGATGTCGTCCGCCTTTTGGCGGGCCTGCTGGATGAACTCATCCTTTTTGGCCACCAGTTCGTCGGCTTTGACCAACTGACCGGGCAGAGCATCCCGCACGGCATCCATCAATTCGATGGCGTCCTGCTCGTTGACCAAACGCCCGCCACTGAAGGGAACCCGGGTGCCGTCGAGAACGACTTCCTCCAGTTGATCCAGCTGGTCGAGCACGGAGGTCAGCTGCGTCTCAGACATCAGCGGGGTGCGTGGAGGGACTACTGATTAAAAAGCCTCGCCAGATCTTCTGCCACTCCTGTGGGGACCATGTGACCAACCGGTCCGCCGAAACGGGCCACCTCCTTGACGACCGAGCTGCTGAGAAAGCTGTGGGCCGTTGCCGTTGCGAGAAACAGCGTCTCCAGCTTCGGAGCCAGACTTTTATTGGTATGCGCGATCTGCAGTTCGTATTCGAAGTCGCTCAACGCCCTCAGGCCCCGCAGAATCACGCCGGCACCACAGCGCTCGGCGAATTCAACCGTGAGCCCGTCGAATGCCGCCACTTCGATCCGTTGGAGATGACCCGTCGCTCCACGGATCTGCTCGATCCGCTGCTCAACGCTGAAGCAAGGGTTTTTACCCGGGTTGCGCAGCACGGCAACCACCAGGCCATCGAACAGTTGGGAACCCCGTTCGATCACATCCAGATGCCCCAGGGTCAGGGGGTCGAAGCTGCCGGGGTACAGGACTTTCATCCGTCGATCCTAGAAAGAGAAGGCTCGCTCAGACCCGCAAAGGCCCTGCTGTTCCTAGAGTTTGGGCTCTGAGGGCCTGATCCATGGCACTGAACGCCGACGCCAAGAAGACCTTGCTTCGCAAGATTCCCCACGGGGTCTTCATCTGTGGTGTGGCTGAAGGGGAAGAGGTCAACGGCTTCACCGCCAGCTGGGTGACCCAGGGCTCGTTCGAGCCGCCGCTGGTGGTCATGGCCGTCCGCTCCGACAGCACCAGTAACGGGATGATTCAGCGCACCAAGCGCTTCTCGTTGAACGTCCTCGCGGCCGACCAGAAGGATTTAGCTGCCGTCTTCTTCAAACCCCAGAAGGGCGTCGGTGGCCGTTTTGACGCGGCTCCCTTCAGCCTCGGCGAACTGGGCCTGCCGATCCTCAACGACGCCCTCGGTGGAGTCGAGTGTGAGCTCATCGGCCAGGTCGCCCATGGCGATCACACCGTGTTTGTCGGTGAGGTCAAGAGTGCCGTTCTTCACCGCGATGGCGCGGCCCTCGAACTCAGCAGCACCGGCTGGCAGTACGGCGGTTGAAGTCTCTGCTGCAGGACCCAGCTCGGCTCAAGGCTCGCCTCAAGGAGGTACCGACTGAGCCGGGTTGTTATTTGATGCGGGATGCGGAGGACCGAATCCTCTACATCGGAAAAGCCAAGGTGCTGCGCAACCGGGTCCGCAGTTACTTCCAAAGCGGGAGTGGCCATGGCCACTCCCCGCGCATCGCCCTGATGGTGAGGCAGGTCTGTGAGATCGAGTTCATCGTCACCGACAGCGAGGCAGAGGCCCTCGCCCTTGAGGCGAACCTGATCAAGAACCACCAGCCGCACTTCAACGTGCTGCTGAAGGACGACAAGAAATATCCCTACCTCTGCATCACCTGGAGCGAGGCCTACCCGCGCATCTTCATCACCCGCAGGCGGCGCTTCCGCTCACCCCTGGATCGTTTTTATGGGCCCTATGTGGATGTTGGCCTGTTGCGGCGCACCCTGGGCTTGGTCAAACGGGTCTTTCCCCTGCGTCAGCGCCCCCAGCCGCTCCATCGTGATCGGACCTGTCTGAATTACGACATCGGTCGCTGCCCTGGGGTCTGCCAAGAAAAGATCAGCTCCGAGGACTACCACCGCACCTTGAGGCAGGTGGCGATGGTCTTCCAGGGACGCAATGAAGAGCTGCTGGACCTGCTCCATGAGCAAATGGAGCGCTACGCCGAGCGCCTGGATTTTGAGAGTGCTGCCCGGGTGCGCGATCAGCTCCAGGGCATCGACACGCTGACGGCGGATCAGAAGATGAGCCTTGGCGATAGCTCGATCTCACGCGATGTCTTGGCCATGGCTGCCGACGAGCGGGTGGCGGCAGTGCAGCTGTTTCAAATGCGGGCCGGAAAGCTCGTCGGCCGGCTTGGCTTCACCGCCGATGCCATTGGCATGCCTTCAGCGGAGGAGGGGGCGGGAGGCGACCTGCCCCCTTCGGAAGCGCGTCGCGCTGCCATGGGACGGATCCTGCAGACCGTGATCGAGGAGCACTACAGCCAGGTCGAAGGGGTTGAGATTCCACCCGAACTCCTGCTCCAGGCCCCCTTGCCCCAACAGCAGTTGCTTGAGGATTGGCTTTCGGAGCTTCGTGGCCGCAAGGTGCGTCTGTCCGTGCCCCAACGGGCCCAAAAGGCCGACCTGATCGAGTTGGTCGAACGCAACGCCAACTACGAACTGGAACGGGCCCGCCGCGCCAGCGAACAAAACCTCCTCGCCACCGAGGATCTGGCGCAGCTGCTGGAGCTGAACACCCCTCCCCGCCGGATCGAGGGGTATGACATCAGCCATATCCAGGGCAGCGATGCGGTGGCATCGCAGGTGGTGTTTATCGATGGCTTGCCGGCCAAGCAGCACTACCGCAAATACAAGATCCAGAGCAGCTCGATCCGCTCCGGTCATTCCGATGACTTCATGGCCATGGCCGAGATCATGCGGCGTCGCTTCCGCCGCTGGGCCCAGGCCAAGGCTGCCGGTGCCGATCTCAAGGAACTGCGGCGATCGGCAGGCTCAGCGCTTCACACGGGCGGGCTCAATGACTGGCCGGACGTGGTGATGATCGACGGCGGCAAGGGTCAGCTCTCTGCGGTGATGGAGGCCCTACGGGAGCTCAACCTCGATGAGGATCTCGTTGTCTGTTCCCTGGCCAAACAACGCGAAGAGGTCTTCATTCCCGGTGTAAAGGAGCCGTTGGAGAGCGAACCGGAGCAGCTCGGCGTTCAGCTCCTACGGCGGCTTCGCGACGAAGCCCACCGTTTCGCCGTCAGCTTCCACCGTCAGCAGCGGGGTGAGCGGATGAAGCGCTCCCGTCTCTCAGACATCCCTGGCCTTGGACCCAAGCGGATCAAGGAGTTGCTGGCCCATTTCCGCTCCATCGACGCGATTCAGCTCGCCAGCCCCGAGGCCCTGGCGGCAGCTCCAGGAATGGGGGCTGGACTCGCCAAGGTGATCTGGGACCACTTCCACCCTGGCGGCGATGAGGTTGGCGCGGGCCAGCCCCAGGAGGACGCGGTTGACCTCGAGAATGATCGACCGTTGGAGCTGGCTGGGTGAAGCCCTTGCGTTGGATCCTGGCTTCGATCATTGCCATGCTGTTGCTGGCTCCCGCAGCGGCCTGGGCTGCGCCCGGGTTGTGCATTGGCCCCATCTGCGCCGACGAGATCAGCCGCAGCGCCAAACATCACTTCCAGCTGAGGATGCGCATCAGCGATCAGCGGGGCCACCGTGAGCGGATCGTGATCGACTGCCGCAACGGTCAGCTTTCGCCGGCGGCGGGACTGGTCGAACGCGGCTATGCCCAGGCCGTGGCCACCAAGGCCTGCCGCTTGGCTGGGGAGCCTGCATGAGCATCGGCATCTGGGTGTTGGGTGATCAGCTCAACCCTGATCAGTCAGCTCTGGCCAGTGCCAGGCCTGAGGACTGCCGGGTGTTGCTGCTGGAGAGCAGTTCGGTCCTGGAGCAACGGGCGTATCACGCTCAAAAAATGGTTCTGGTGTGGAGTGCCATGCGCCACTTCGCCGCCGACCTCCGCGACCAGGGCTGGACTGTGGACTACATCCAGACGGAGACGTTCAGCAGCGCACTCTTGGCCTGGATCCAAGAGCAGGGGATCCAGGAACTGCGGCTGATGGAGCCGGTGGATCGCGGTTTTCGCCGCTCCATTGAGCGGTTGTCATTGCCCATTCCCATCCACTGGATGCAAAGCAATGCCTTCCTCTGGAGCCGGGAAGACTTTGCGGCTTGGGCAGGGCGCTACAAGCAACTGCGTATGGAGCTCTTCTACCGCGAAGGGCGCAAGCGTTTTGGCGTTCTGATGGAGACCGCCGATTCACCCCTTGGCGGCCAGTGGAATTACGACCAGGAGAACCGCAAGCCCCCAACGAAAGGTCTGAGCGGTCCAGCCCCACTCTGGTTCGAGCCCGATGCCGTGACCAGGGCCGTCATCGAGAAGGTTGAGGGGCTGCAGCAGCGCCATGGCTTGCCAGGGGAGACCCAACCCTTTCGCTGGGCGGTCAATCGTGACCAGGCCCTGCAGGTCCTGGATCACTTCACTCAGACCCGCCTCTCAGGCTTTGGTCCTTTTCAGGACGCCATGGTCAGCGGTGAGCCCACCCTGTGGCATGCACTGCTCTCCCCTTACCTGAATCTGGGACTGCTCCATCCCCTGGAGGTCATTCAGCGGCTGGAGCGGGAGGGCCTTGAGCGGCAGGTGCCCCTGGCGGGACTCGAGGGAGTGATTCGTCAGATCCTGGGCTGGCGGGAGTACACCCACGGCCTCTATCACTGGTTTGGAGAGCAGTACGCAGAGGTCAAC
This sequence comes from Vulcanococcus sp. CPBay_Sum15L08_68, assembly GCF_017855895.1. Lineage (NCBI taxonomy): Bacteria > Bacillati > Cyanobacteriota > Cyanophyceae > Synechococcales > Synechococcaceae > Vulcanococcus > Vulcanococcus sp. CPBay_Sum15L08_68. Next base: position 38,304 of record NZ_JAFMFX010000011.1, read on the forward strand.
CATTTCGGGGCTTCAGAGCCCCTGCCGCAGTGGTTTGAGCAGCTTGGGGGGAGCGGGATGCGTTGCCTCGACACTGTTTTTGCGGAAATCGAGAGCAGTGGATACGCCCACCACATCCAACGCCTGATGCTCCTGGCGAATTACGGCCTGCTGGCCGGCTTGGATCCCCAAGCCTTAACGGCCTGGTTCCACCGGATGTTCATCGACGGCTTCGATTGGGTGATGCTGACGAACGTGCTCGGCATGGGGGTCTTTGCCGATGGCGGTCGCCTGGCCAGCAAGCCCTATGCGGCCAGCGGCAACTACATCAAGCGCATGAGCAACTACTGCAAAGGCTGCTCCTACGACGTCAAACAGCGCACTGGTCCCAAGGCCTGCCCCTTCAACAGCCTCTATTGGGATTTTTTGGCACGCCATGAACCTGAACTCAGGCGTAACCACAGGATGGGATTGGTGATGAAGCAGCTCAGCAAGCTTCCGGAGGAGGAGCTGGCTGCGATCCGCAGCACCGCGGCCAACCATCGCGCCCTGGCGGCCAGTGGTGGCGCCTAACTTGTTGCCCAGTTCGGCTCCGGCCTGTGATCACCCTGGCGGCCCTTCCTCCTGAGGCTTACCTCTGGTTCAAGACCCTCCACATCGTCGGCGTGGTGGTCTGGTTCGCCGGACTCTTTTATCTCGTCAGGCTGTTCATCTATCACCGGGAGGCCGAGGAGCTCGAGCCTGCCCTCAAGGATGCGTTCCAGGCCCAGTACGGGCTGATGGAAAAGCGTCTGGCCAACATCATCACCACACCGGGAATGGTGGTGGCTGTCTCGATGGCCATTGGCCTGTTGGTGGCCAACCCTGCCTGGCTGCAGCAGGGATGGATGCACGCCAAGTTGGCCTTTGTCGCGGCCCTGCTGGCCTATCACTTCTTTTGTTATCGCCTGATGGGGCAGCTGCAACAGGGGAGCTGCGGCTGGAGTCCCAAACAACTGCGGGCCCTCAATGAGCTGCCGACCTTGCTGTTGGTGATCGTTGTGATGCTGGTGGTCTTCAAGAACCAGTTCCCAACCGGAGCCGCCACCTGGTTCATCGTGGCCCTGGTGGTCTTCATGGCCGCCTCCATTCAGTTCTATGCCCGCTGGCGCCGCCTCCGGGCCGAGAAGGAAGCCGCCGCAGCCAGCTAGTGCGCCATCCCCTGATTCCGGTCCTGCAATCCGTCACGGCTGAATGCTGCCCAACGCGGCTGAATTTCCACTGCCACACCACCAACAGCGACGGCAGCCTCGCGCCTGAGGCCTTGGCCCAGCAGGCCCTCACCATTGGCCTGGAGCATCTTGCGGTCACCGATCACCACAGCACAGCCGCTTTCGCGCCGATCCAGCGTTGGTTTGCGCAGCAGCTTGAGAGCGGGATGACCCCGCCCCAACTCTGGAGTGGCATCGAGATCAGCTGCCTGCTGGAGGGCTGCCTCGTTCATGTCCTCGGCCTTGGTTTTGATCCCGAACACCCTGCGCTGGAGCCCTATCGCCAGGGCCAAGCTCCGATCGGGGAAGCGCTGAAGGCCAGCGAGGTCAGGCGCCGGCTCCATTCCGCTGGGGGATTGGCGTTGCTGGCCCACCCCGGCCGCTATCGACTGCCGTTTCAGCGATTGATCCCGGCAGCCGCAGATCTGGGGTTCGATGGCGCCGAGGCCTACTACGACTACGACATGCAGCCGCAATGGCGTCCGACGCCATTGGTGTGCGACTCGGTCTCAGAACTTCTGGCCAAACACGCACTTCTGCGAAGTTGCGGTACCGATACCCATGGGTTCGAGCTTTGTGGCCGCTAGGGTTTCCGGAGATCCTGAACCCTTGCGATGGGCCTGTTTGATCGCCTGCTCGGCAATAACCAGTCTCAGTCTCCCCTGACCAAGCGGGAGCCAGCGAAGAAGAAGGA
>NZ_JAFMFX010000062.1:0-10575 GCF_017855895.1 Vulcanococcus sp. CPBay_Sum15L08_68
GAACACTTCGACGTGATCGTCGTGGGCGGCGGTCATGCCGGCTGTGAAGCGGCGATCACCGCCGCGCGATTGGGCTGCAGCACCGCACTCTTCTCCCTCAATCTCGACCGGATCGCCTGGCAGCCCTGCAATCCGGCGGTGGGCGGTCCGGCCAAGAGCCAGCTGGTTCACGAGGTGGATGCCCTCGGCGGCGTGATCGGGCGGCTGGCCGACGCCACCGCGCTGCAGAAACGGGTCCTCAACGCCAGCCGCGGTCCAGCGGTCTGGGCCCTGCGCGCCCAAACCGACAAGCGCCAGTACTCCCGGCAGATGCTGCAACTGCTGCAGCACACCCCCAACCTGGCCCTACGCGAGGCCATGGTCACCGGACTGGTGGTCGAGGACGCCGCGATCCAGGGCGTGCGGACCTACTTCGGCAGCACCTACAGCGCCGGGGCCGTGATCCTGACCGCCGGAACCTTCCTCGGCGGACAGATCTGGGTCGGCCATCAATCGATGTCAGCGGGTCGGGCCGGTGAACAGGCGGCCGAGGGCCTGACCGAGGCCCTGCAGGAGCTGGGCTTCCAGACCGATCGCCTGAAGACCGGCACCCCGGCCCGGGTGGATCGCCGCAGCATCGCCCTCGATCAACTGGAGGAGCAACCCAGCGACGCCGCCGATCGCTTCTTCTCCTTTGATCCCACCAGCTGGGTCAGCGGTGAGCAGATGAGCTGCCACATCACCCGCACCACCGCGGCCACGCACCAACTGATCAAAGACAACCTGCACCTGACGCCGATCTACGGCGGGGTGATCGATAGCAAAGGGCCCCGCTACTGCCCCTCGATCGAGGACAAGATCGTGCGCTTTGCCGACAAGGACAGCCACCAGATCTTCCTGGAGCCCGAAGGCCGAGACACCCCGGAGATCTATGTCCAGGGGTTCTCCACGGGACTGCCGGAGCGGCTGCAGTTGGAACTGCTGCGCACCCTGCCCGGGCTGGAGCAGTGCGTGATGCTGCGGCCGGCCTATGCCGTGGATTACGACTACCTGCCCGCCACCCAGCTCAAGCCCTCCCTCGAGACCAAACGGGTCAAGGGACTCTTCAGCGCCGGGCAACTCAACGGAACCACCGGCTACGAGGAAGCCGCAGCCCAGGGCCTGGTGGCGGGCCTGAATGCCGTGCGTCAACTGCGCCAGCAGGAGCCGGTGCACTTCCCCAGGGAAGGGAGCTACATCGGCACGATGATCGATGACCTGATCACCAAAGATCTGCGGGAGCCCTACCGGGTACTGACCAGCCGCAGCGAATACCGGCTGGTGCTGCGCGGAGACAACGCCGACCGCCGGCTGACGCCCCTGGGCCGTGAGCTGGGTTTAATCGACGACCGTCGCTGGGAGATCTACCAGCGCAAACAGGAGGCCATCGAAGCCGAAAAGCAGCGGCTCGAAAGCGTGCGACTCAAGGTCAGCGACCCTGTGGCGGCTGCCGTGGCCGAGGAAACCAAGGCGGCCATCAAAGGATCGATCACCCTGGCCGACCTCCTGCGGCGTCCGGGGTTCCACAGCGCAGATCTCGTGCGCCATGGCCTCGCCGAAGCCGAGCTCCCCCTCGACGTACGTGAGGGGGCCGAGATCGACATCAAATACAGCGGCTACCTGGCCCGGCAACAGCAGCAAATCGATCAACTGAAAAAGCAAGCCGAGCGCCGCATCCCCGAGGGAATCGATTACGAGCAGATCGGCACGCTCTCGCGGGAGGCCCGCGAGAAACTCAGCGCCATCGAACCCAGCAACCTGGGGCAGGCCTCGCGGATTCCTGGAGTCAGCCATGCCGATGTGACGGCTCTGATGCTCTGGTTGGAATTAGACAGTCGCCGCAACAACACCCTCGTCAGCACTCCGCAAAGCCGATAGGGTTCACCCACAGCGCTATGCCGCGTGGGCCCGATCCGCTCCATCAACACCTCCAAGGCCTACTGGGAGCTCAAGGCCGAGCAGGTGATGGATCGGGTCTTTCAACCGGCCTCCGCGCAGCAGGCCGAGCTCAACGACGCCATTGAGGTCGACGTTCGCGAGACAACGTCGACCGAAGCCAACAGGACCCGCCCAGCCCTGCTCCTGCAGTCCAAGCAGTGGCTCTTGGCCGGCCTGATTCTCTGTGCCCTGGGCTCCGGCCTTGGCCTCTATCAGGGCTGGAGTAGCGCGCAACGGCAACTCCGGCTCGAGCGCAACGCCCGCCTGCTCAGCGACCTGCGCAACCTCACCCCAAACGAAGAGCCCGCCACCAGCGAGGCCTTGCCGCCACCGCCGCCAGAGGAAGCCTGGATCACGCAGCTCCCGCCTCTTCCGGCCCTCCCAAGCGAGTCAGCGGCCCCAGCAGAAGCCATGCCGGAACTGGTAGGTGTCGTCCAGATCCCCGGCCAACGGGGATCGGCCATCTTTCAGCAGGGCAAGAGCTCAAGCAACGCCCTGATCGGAGAGCAGATCGGCAGCAGCGGCTGGCGGCTGGTCTCGATTCAGAGCGATGGGGCCGTGATCGAACGCAGTGGCGTGCGCCGGCGCGTCAGCATCGGGGCAGGTTTTTAAAGCCAAGCCCCTGAGCAGTTCGGATCAAGCCACTGAGCTCTGGCCCTCGCCCCAGCCCCTCTGGCAAGCCGCGCCTGAGGCCGTGGCCGCGGGCCTCTGCGCCGATGCCGTCAGCGGCGGCCCCCAACTCAGCGGTCCTTGGCGCCTGCTGCTGCTGGGGGATGGCAGCCCCACCCGCCACCTGCAATCCCTAACGGGACAACCCGTCCAGGTGGAGGTGATCGCCATGCGGGCCGATCAGCAGGTGGCCAGCGAAGCCCCCCTGGAGGTGGAAGAGCTCGAGCCACCGCTGGTGCGCAGGCAGGTCTGGCTGCGCTGCGGCCCCCTCACCCTGGCCTGGGCTGAGAGCTGGTGGAACCAAGAGCAAGCCGAACAACACCTCCAGGCCCGCAACCAGCCGATCTGGACCAGCCTCACCGCCAACCGCGCCGAGCTCTACCGCGAGGTCGATGGCCTGGCCCGGGTCCAGGCACCATCTCTGGAAGAGGGGTTTGGGATCCCAGGCCCCTACTGGAGCCGCCATTACCGCTTCTTTCGCGGAGGCCGGGAACTCACCGTGATCCGTGAGGTGTTCTCACCACTGCTGGAGCGCTGGCTGGGCCCTGCCGAACACAAAACTCCATAACACTTTCTAACAAGTGTTACGAGTTGAACGAAAAAAGGATTGACAGGTTGCGGGCTGGTGTGCTGGCGGGATGATTGACCTAACGCATCGGATGGTCATGACCGTGATTCCCTTCAGGAGCCGCTCTCGCAGACGGCCCCACACCAGCACCAGCCCTCCCCAGCCGACCCTTGTCGAGCAGTGGGCCTCTCTGTTGGAACTGCTGTCGGACGGCTGCGCCTCCATCAGCACCAGCGTCGAGCAAATGGCCGAGGACGTTCCCCGCGATTTGATCGCGCCGGTGAACGCCCAACTGCGCCAGCAGGGCTGCCCCTTCCAAGTGCAGGAACGGAAAGCCGGCACCCGGCGCTCCAAGCACCAGGTTCAGCGGACGCGTCGCCGGGTTGAGCGGGGCAGCGACCTACCCAGACCCGCATCGAACGGCTGAGGATCAACCACCTCCACGCTGCGATCTGAGATCCGTGGGCTGGCCTCCCGCTTCCAGCGGTTCAGCGTGAAGCTCTCGTCTTCTGGCCAAGCGTCGGGGTCGACGGGTTCTTGGGACGAGGCAGGGGCACTGGGTTGCGGCTGAGCCTCAACGCGCACGGGCGCGGGGGCCACTGCGGGGCGAGCAGATCGACCTCGGCGGGAGATCGCATCTAAGGGTTGGCGACGGCTCTGGGGCGCCGAGGGCTCCTCCCAGGACTCCCGCCAGCCGTCGTCATCTTCCAGAAGCCAGTCGATCTTGTCCTCTACCCAACGTCCGACCTGATCCAGGCGAAGGCCCGAGGAGGCACGGCGACCACCTGGACGAGCGCCGGAGACACCGTCCACCAGCTGGCGGCCGGCTGACACCCACTGGTCCATCCGTTGGTCCAGGCCGCGCTCCCCGCGGCGGTAGGCCGGGCGCTCCGGTCGCTCAGGGGACCAGTCGTCGTAGGAGTCGCGCATCCAATCAGGCTAGTGAGGCCTACCCCCGCCCCAGGCGGCGGGCACGCAACCAGCGCTCACGCCCGAGACCCAGCAGGGCGATCGAGACGCCGCTGAGTTGCCAAACCCAAAGAACCGTGGCCATGGGCGGAACTTAGGCGGCGGAGCGCTCGAAGACCAGCTGGAAACGGGCGCTCCAACGGCCGCCTTCAAAACGGTCGCAGCATTGACGGCAGGCCACCCCCTGACGGCGGCGGCGGTAGGGGGACTGCAGGCCGCAACCGGGGCAGCGGGCCAGCCACTTCGCCGGTTGCGCCGGCACCGGAAAGCTATGGCGCACGCTGACCTGGAACTCCTGCTGGGCCCCGTTGATCGCCGCCATCCGCGCCCGGAACTGGGGTCCATGGACCTCATCGGCGCGGACCACCCGATGGATCCAGGCGTGGATCATTTCGTGGCAGAGCGTGCTGAGGCAGGCCTCCAGCGGCAGCGGCTCCAGCAAGGGGCGCGAGAGAACGATCTCACTGACGCCGGGCCCGTAGCGGTAGAGACCGGCACTGCGGCGCATCCGCCCGTCACTCCAGCGCACGCTCACCAGGCTGGTGCCATCGGCGCTGGCCAGGGAACCGTCGAAGTGCTCGCGGTTCAGGCGGTGATACAGCGGCAGCAGCGGTGCAAGGGGCACGCCGGAGGAGCTGGACGGCTGCGCCGCATTCTGACGGGGCCGTCAGTCAGACTCGTGGGCCGCATACAACTGTCCCGGGCGCGATGGACCTCAATACGGCCCTGATCTCTCAGATCGGCACCAAAGCCCTGTTGGCTGGCGCCGGGGCCCTCCTCCTCTACTGGACCATCAGCGCCGTGAAGCTGGTGCTGAATGCCCGGGGGATCAATCCGGTCATCAAGCAGTTCTTCACCCAGGTGGCCTCCGGCCGGATCGACGCCGCCTACCTGCTGACCACCAAGAACTACCGCTCCCACGTGAACCGGCAGCAGTTCATTCGCTTCCTGGCCGGCCTGCAGCTGAACAAGTACCGCAACCTCAAGTCCGGCCGTCCCCGGATCCAAGAAGACCAGATCACCCTGACCGTGAAGCTCAAGGCCGAAGACAACGCCGAGCTGCCCCTGGACTTCACCTTCGTGAAAGTCGAGGACGACTGGAAGGTCGATCGCATCCAAAAGATGGCCGCTGCCTGATCACGCCCTGCCGTGAGCAGCACCACCAGCGGGACCCAGGCACGCGCCAGCGAACTGCGTGACCTGCTCAACCGAGCCGCGCACGCGTACTACGTCCTCGATGCCCCCGTGATGGAGGACCCGGTCTACGACCGGCTCTATCGCGAACTCCTGGACCTGGAGAACGCCGACGCCAGCCTGATCAGCGCCGATAGCCCAACCCAGCGCGTCGGGGGAGCGCCGGCGGCGGGCTTCAGCAGCGTGCGCCACCGCATCGGCCTGCTCAGCCTCGACAACGCCTTCAACACCGATGAGCTCGAGGCCTGGTACGGCCGCCTACTCAAGGTGCTGGACCGCGAGGCCGGCACCGCCCTGCCGATGGTCGGTGAGCTGAAGATCGACGGCAATGCCCTGGCCCTCAGCTACGAGAACGGGGTGTTGGTGCGGGCCGCCACCCGCGGCGACGGCGAGCAAGGGGAGGAGATCACCGCCAACGTCCGCACGATCGCCTCAGTTCCGCTGCGGTTGCAGCTGGAGAACCCGCCGGCCTGGCTGGAGGTACGCGGCGAAGCCCTGATCCCCGATGGCACCTTTGCGGCCATCAACAGCGAGCGTCAGGCCCGCGGCGAGGCCCTCTTCGCCAACCCCCGCAACGCCTGCGCCGGCACCCTGCGGCAGCTGGACCCCAAGGTGGTTGCCGCGCGCAAACTCGACTTCTTCGCCTACACCCTGCACCTGCCAGCGGACTGGAGCGGGGGCCCCGCCAGCCAGTGGGAGTCCCTCGACTGGCTCAAACAGGCCGGCTTCAAGGTCAACCCCAACGCCGCCCTACTGCCTGATCTAGCAGCGGTCGAGGCCTTCTTCGAGCACTGGGACGAGGGCCGCCGCCAGCTGAACTACGCCACCGATGGCGTCGTCGTGAAGCTCAACGACCTGCGCCTTCAAGACGCGGCCGGCTTCACCCAGAAGGCCCCGCGCTGGGCCATCGCCCTGAAGTACCCCGCCGAGGAGGCCCCCAGCAAACTGCTGCGGCTCAGCTGCCAGGTGGGACGCACCGGAGTCATCACCCCAGTGGCGGAGTTTGAACCCGTACCCCTGGCGGGCACGAGCGTCAGCCGCGCCACCCTGCACAACGCCGATCGACTGCTGGAGCTCGATCTCCACGCCGGGGACACGATCGTCGTTCGCAAGGCCGGCGAAATCATTCCCGAGGTCGTGCGGGTCCTGCCGGAGCTGCGCCCGGCTGCCGCTGAGCGGCTGGAGCTACCCCACACCTGCCCGGAGTGCGGCTCCGAGCTCGTCCGCGAAGAAGGGGAAGCCGCCACCCGCTGCGTCAACAGCAGCTGCCCGGCGATCCTGCGCGGCGCCCTGCGCCATTGGGTCAGCAAAGGCGCCCTCGATGTCGATGGCCTAGGCAGCAAGTTGATTGAGCAGTTGGTGGACCGGGGCCTGGTGGGCTCCATCGCAGGCCTCTACCGGTTGGATGGCGCCCTGCTCTGCAGCCTGGAGCGCATGGGCAGCAAGAGCGCCGAGAACCTTGTGGCCGCCTTGGCGGAGTCCAAACAACAGCCCTGGCACCGCCAGCTCTACGGCCTCGGCATCCACCATGTGGGCGAGGTCAACGCCAAAGCCCTGGCCAAGGCCTTCCCCAGTGCAGCGGACCTGGCCACCGCCGCCACCGAGACCCCCGAGGCGATCACCGCCGTCTATGGCATCGGCGCTGAGATCGCCCAGAGCCTGCAGCAGTGGTTCTCCACCGGTGCCAACCAGGAGCTGCTGACCAGCCTCGAGCGCCTGGGCTTCAGCCTGGCCAGCGGCGACGAGGAACAACCCGAGCCGAGCGGTCCTGCGCCATTGACCGGCCAGACCTTCGTGCTCACCGGCACCCTGCCGAGCCTGAGCCGCAGTCAGGCCCAGGCCCTGATCGAGGCCGCGGGCGGCAAGGTGACCGGCTCGGTCAGCAAAAAAACCAGCTATGTCGTGGCGGGCGAGGAAGCCGGCAGCAAGCTGAGCAAAGCCGAGAGTCTCGGGATTCCGGTGCTGGATGAAGCCAGCCTCCAAGCCCTGCTTGCCCCATGAGCCAACCCGCCGTCTACCGCTGGATCAAGACCGAATGCGGCCGCGCCAAGTTCGCCGATCTCGCCGCGCGCCCCGGCCCCCTCGCCAAGCTGCGCCTGGCCTGGTTCGTGCTGATCGCGGCGCTGCGCGACTGGCCGCTGCCGGATCAGTCGGAAGGCTGAGCTGCTTTTAAGGCCCGCTGGGCGGCCCGGCCCACAAGCCAAACCGAGGCCACCGTCGCGGCGATGCCCACCACCCGCAGGGCCCAGGTGAAGGGATCCGCCTCGCCGCTCAGCACCTCGCCGAAGCGGGCCACATCACCGGCGAGGGCCCCCAGACCGCAGAACAGGATCGTGCCGGGGATGATCCCAATCAGGCCAATCGTGTAGTCGCGCAGGCTCACCTCGCTCAAGCCATAGGCCAGGTTGAGCAATGAGAAGGGAAACGCCGGCGAGAGGCGGGTCAGCAGCACCAGCTTCAGGCCCTCGCGGCTCACCGCCTGCTCCACCGCCTGCAGCTTGGGGAAGGCCTCCAGCCGGCGCATCGCCCAGTCCCGCAGCCAGGTCCGTCCCAGCAGAAAGGCCGCTTCAGCCCCGAGGCAGGCCCCCACGAAGACGATCAGGCTGCCCCACCAGGTGCCGTACAAGGCTCCAGCCAGCATCGAGGCCCAGACCCCCGGCAGCAACAGCGTCACCCAAATCCCATAGAGGGGGATGAACAGCAGCGCCCCCGCGGGGGACTGCAGAACCGGAAGCCAGCTCTGCCAATCCATCAACCGAGGTCGGCCAGACGCTTGCGGGCCAAATCGGCCTGGGCCTGGGCTTCCGCCAGGTTGGCCTGGCACTCGGCCACCACCTCAGGGGGGGCTTTGGAGGCGAAGTTGGGGTTCGAGAGGCGACCCGAGAGCCCCTTGATCTCCTTCTCGGCCTTGGCGATGTCCTTCTCCAGCCGGCCCCGCAGCGCCTCGAGATCCACCAGTCCGTCGATCGGCAGCAAGACCTGAAGCTCACCGCTCACACCGGCCAGGGCCTTCGCGGCAGGGTTGGCATCGGCGGCGGCCGGGTCCAGCACCTCCACCTGCTCCGCGCGGGTCAGCGCAGTGATGTCGGCGGTGGCGGCAGTCAGCACCGAGGCCAGTTCAGAGCGACCGGTGACGAAGCGCACCGGCACGCCCTGGCTGGGCTTGAGGCCGGCGACAGCGCGCAGGTTGCGGACCACCCGAATCGCCTCAATCAACTCGGCAAACGACGACTCCAGCTCGTCATCCAGGGCCGAAACGTCGAGGGCCGGCCAGGGCTGCAGGGCCAGGAACGTCTCTTCGGGCTCGCCGTTCAGGCCATGCCAGAGCTCCTCGCTGAGGTGGGGCATCAGGGGATGCAGCATCACCAGCAATTCATTCAGTGCCTTGGCCAGCACCTGGCGGGCCGTGCGCTGGTCGGCCAGGGCTTCGGCACTGGGGTTCTCGCCCGGGTTCAGGCGGCGCTTGATCAGCTCGACATACCAGTCGCAAACCTCATTCCAGGCGAACTCATAGAGCCCCTTGGCCGCCTCGCCGAGGCCATAGCTGCCGTAGCGCTCGGCGCTGTCGCGGTTCACCCGGGCCAGGCGCGAGAGGATCCAACGGTCCGCCAGCTGCAGGGCCGCGGGATCCGGTTCACCCAGGCTGGAGGGGGTCTCCCCACCCAGGTTCATCAGGGCAAAGCGGGTGGCGTTCCAGAGCTTGTTGGCGAAGTTGCGTGAGGCCTCCACCGTGGCGGAGGTGTCCGACTTGCGGTCGTAGTCCAGGCGGATGTCCTGGCCAGCACCGGCCACCTCACGCACCAGGGCAAAGCGCAGGGCATCGGCGCCGTAGCGCTCGATCAGCAGCAGCGGGTCAATGCCATTCCCCGCCGACTTGCTCATCTTGCGGTTGTTCTCATCCCGCACCAGACCGTGGATGTAGACGTCCTGGAAGGGCATCTGGCCGGTGAAGGCGCCGGCCATCATCGTCATCCGGGCCACCCAGAAAAAGATGATGTCGAAGCCCGTCACCAGCACGCTGGTGGGGTACCAGCGCTGCAGGTCAGCCGCCTCGGCATTGGGCCAACCCATGGTGGAGAAGGGCCAGAGACCACTGGAGAACCAGGTGTCGAGGGCATCCGGATCCTGCTCAAGAACAGCACCCGCCCCGAACTGGGCATCCGCCTTGCTCTGGGCTTCGGCCTCATCCCGGGCCACCACATAGGGGGTGGAATCGGTGATCACACCGCCGGTCTCGCTGACCACAAACCAGGCGGGAATGCGGTGACCCCACCAGAGCTGGCGGGAGATGCACCAATCGCGAATGTCCGTGAGCCAATCGCGGTAGACCTTGCTCCAGCGCTCCGGAACAAAGCGGGGATCGGCGTTCTCGAGGGCCTCGCGGCAGCGGGCCGCCAAGGGCTCGGTTTTGACGAACCACTGGGTGGAGAGCAGGGGCTCGACGGGCACCTTGCCGCGATCGGAGAAGGGAACGCTGTGGCGGTAGTCCTCCACCTTCACCAGGAAGCCTTCGGCCTCCATCGCCGCAACCACGGCCTTGCGGGCTTCAAAGCGATCCAGCCCCTGGAAGCGACCGGCGGCCTCATTCATCGAGCCGTCCTTGGCCATCACCGTGATCAGCGGCAGGTTGTGGCGCTGGCCGATGGCGAAGTCGTTGGGGTCGTGGGCGGGGGTGACCTTCACGCAACCCGTGCCGAACTCGGCATCGACGTGGTCATCGGCCACGATCGGAATCTCCCGGCCCACCAGCGGCAGGGTCAGGGTCTGACCCACCAGCTCTGCATAGCGGGGGTCCTTGGGATTCACCGCCACGCCGGTGTCACCCAGGAGGGTCTCCGGGCGGGTCGTCGCCACCTCCAGGAAGCCCTGGCCGCTGCTCAGGGGATAGCGGAAGTGCCAGAGGTGACCATCCACCTCCTTCATCTCCACCTCCAGGTCGCTCACGGCTGAACCGGAGGCGGGGCACCAATTGACCAGGTACTCGCCCCGGTAGATCAGCCCCTGCTCATGCAGGCGGTTGAAGGCCTCGATCACCGCTTCGCTGCAGCCGGCGTCGAGGGTGAAGCGCTCCCGGCGCCAGTCCACCGAGTAGCCGAGGCGGCGCAGCTGGCCGACGATCGTGCCGCCGCTCTGGGCCTTCCATTCCCAGGCCTTCTCCAGGAAGGCCTCGCGGCCGAGGTCTTCCTTGCGCTTGCCGTCGGCCTTGAGCTGCTTCTCCA
>NZ_JAFMFX010000063.1:0-10571 GCF_017855895.1 Vulcanococcus sp. CPBay_Sum15L08_68
CGCGGGGAAGGATGTTGGCCTTGATCGCCTCAGCCAGCACCTCCGCGCTGCGGGCAGCGCTATCGGCTTTTTCAGGATCTTCGGCAGCCATGGTGGAGCTGTAGGGCAGGCTCAGGCCCATGGTTTCGAAGGCCGCACTCATCGTGTTGGCGGTGAACATGCCGCCGCAACTGCCGGCGCCAGGGCAGGCGTTCTTCTCAATGGCCGTGAGCTCCTGCTCGTCGATCCGTCCACCGCTGAACTGACCCACCGCCTCAAAGGCACTCACAACGGTGAGGTCACAGGCGCCGAGCTTGCCGGGCTTGATCGTGCCGCCGTAGACAAAGATCGAGGGGATATTCATCCGCGCCATGGCCAGCATGGCCCCAGGCATGTTTTTGTCGCAGCCGCCGATGGCGAGCAGCGCATCCATGCTCTGACCGTTCACGGCTGTCTCGATTGAATCCGCGATCACCTCGCGGCTCACCAGGGAATACTTCATCCCTTCGGTGCCCATCGAGATGCCATCACTCACGGTGATGGTCCCGAACATCTGGGGCATGGCACCCGCCGCGTGAGCCGCATCCTCAGCCCGGCGGGCCAGATCGTTGAGGCCCAGGTTGCAGGGCGTGATCGTGCTGTAGCCGTTGGCGATGCCGATGATCGGTTTGTTGAAGTCAGCGTCTCCAAAACCGACAGCCCGCAACATGGCGCGGTTGGGGGAGCGCTGAATGCCCTGGGTGATCGCGGCGGAGCGAAGCATGGCTGCGGGGTTGTCTTCCCAGCAACCTACCGAGGAGCCCTGTCAGCTCTGGGGGCTCAGCCCCTCGAGCTGCCTGCGAACGTCTTCGATCGCTTGGTTGAGCTCTTGAACCTTGTCCTGGAGTTCAACCTCCCGGACCACCGGGCGGTCGCTGTTGGGGTCAAAGGCTTGATCGTCGTGATCGGCCAGCCGACTTAGGCGCAGGCTTCGCTGTTGCCGGGTGTTTTGCTGGCGCCGCTCAGCCTCGGAATAGAGCCACCAGGCAAAGCCAGCGGCACCGATCACAGCACCAACCAAGAGGGTGCTCAGAGAACCTGAACCGCCGTCTCGGTTGGACATCGCGTGGACCTGCTTTGAAGTTGCCTCAGCCTACGAAGCCTGACTGCGGCCTGCCATACAGACGGTCGCCAGCGTCACCTAAGCCAGGAACGATGCGCTGCTGATCGTCCAACTCGGCGTCGATACAGCCGGTGTAGATGGTCAGATCGCTGTAGCGCTCACCGAGGGTTTTCAACCCGGGACTGGCGGCAAGGGTTGAGATCACCCGCACCCGTTGGCCAGTCACCCCCTTGGTCTCCAGCTGTTCGAGCACGTTCAGGAGCGTTCCAGCAGTGGCCACCATGGGTTCAAAGACCAGCACCCCTGCATTGGCGGGGATGGTCTCCGGAAGACCGTTGAAGTAACAGCGGCAGCGACCGCTGGCCTCATCCCGTTGCAGGCCCATGTGGGCGACGGCAGCGCTAGGGATCACCGACTTGGCTCCGTCCCATAGCCCCAATCCAGCTCGGAGGATCGGCACAGCCAGTACCGGAATCGAACCGTCAACGATGGTCCCTTCCGTCTGGGCCAGTGGTGTCTGCACCTGCACCCGCTGGTAAGGAATCCAGTCCCGCATGGCCTCATAGGTCAACCATCGACCCAGTTCGGCCATGGCCGTTGCAAAGAGGGGCTGAGGGGTCTCTCGATCCCGCAACACGGTCAGCCAATGGCCAATGAGGGGATGGGGAGGGACCACCACCCGAAGGGTCTTGCTCATCGGTCGCGCTCCGGTATCCGCCTGCAATAACTTGAGCGCCCAAGTTAAAGCTGCAGTGCGGAACCTCGTTGCGCTCATTCAGTTGCTCGTGGCCCGCTCATTGAGCACCCTCGCCCTCGGCGTTGTTCTGCTGCTGGCCTCTGTTCTTCCAGTGGCCTCCCCGGCCTTGGCGATTACCGCCCCCGAACTACGTGGTCAGCGCAGCGCTCAGGACCTGCAACCGGACATGCACGGCCGAAACCTTCAGCAGCAGGAGTTTCTAAAGGCCTCCATGGAGGGGTTTGACCTCAGTGAGACCGACCTGCGCGGGGCCGTGTTCAACACCGCCAATCTGCAAAACGCCAACCTCTCGGCGGCTGATCTCGAGGATGCCGTGGCCTTCGCCACCCGCTTTGACAACGCTGACCTCAGCGGTGCGGTCTTTCGCAACGCGATGCTGATGAACAGCAAGTTCACCGGCGCGGTCATCGAAGGCACGGACTTCACCGACGCGGTTCTGGACCTTCCGCAGCAGAAGGCCCTTTGTGCCCGGGCCAGCGGCGTCAATCCACGTACGGGTGTCGATACCCGCGAAAGCCTGGCCTGTCGTTAATCAGCGCTTAGGCTCAGTGCTCCGGTTCTTCGGGGGATCAGCCCGAGGAGGAAACGGGGAAAGTCCGGTGTAATTCCGGCGCTGTCCCGCAGCTGTGAAGAGTCCTGTCCCCAGGGCTCCAGTCAGAACGCCCGCCGGTTCACTCCCATAAATCACCTGGCGCGGACCAGTCCTATTGATGTTCAAGCGTTTCGGGGCCCCTGCGCTCCTGCTGGCTTCCCTCTCTGCCGCGCCAGCTCTGGCCCATCACCCGATGGAGTCCATGGCGCTGGTTCCCTCACCGGTGAGTGGATTGATCAGTGGTCTGGCCCACCCGCTGCTGGGGCCTGACCATCTGCTCTTTCTGATTGCCCTGGCCCTGGTCGGCTTTCAACGCTCCATGCGTTGGACCATGGCGTTGCTGCTGGTGGGCCTCAGCGCCACGGCACTGGGTCTTTGGTTGCCCGGTCTGCCTGGTGCCGAGGCACTGGTCTCCCTCTCCCTGGTGGTCGAGGGCCTCGTGATCGTGGGCCGTCTTCCTGCCCTCAGCTTGATTCCCGCCTTCGCTCTGCACGGTTATGTGCTCAGCGCCTCGGTGATTGGCTGGGAGTCCACCCCCATTGCCTTCTACCTGCTGGGTTTGTTGCTCAGCCAAGGCGCTCTGTTGACCCTCTCCCTCGTTGGCCTGCGTCGCTTCAGCCAGGAGCTCCCGCTGAGCCAGAAACAGCTCCTCGCCGGTGTGATGGTCGGCATCGGCGCCGCCTTCACCTGGACCGCGCTCGTCGCCTGACCATGACTGTGGCACCCGCATCACGCCTCCCGGTCACGGTGGTGACCGGGTTTCTTGGCGCTGGTAAATCGACACTGTTGCGTCAGCTGCTGGTCTCCAGTGGCCTGCGGCTTGCCGTTCTGGTGAACGAGTTTGGTGAGGTGGGGATCGATGGCGATCTGATTCGCAGCTGCGGCTTTTGCCCTGAGGATGAGCTCGACGGACGGGTCGTTGAGCTGGCCAACGGTTGCCTCTGCTGCACCGTCCAGGACGAGTTTCTGCCGGTCATGCAGCAGTTGCTGCAGCGCGCTGACCAACTCGATGGAATCGTCGTCGAAACCAGTGGCCTCGCCCTGCCCGTGCCCCTGGTGCAGGCCTTCCGCTGGCCTGAGATTCGCACCAAGACCCGTGTGACGGGCGTGGTGACCGTTGTCGACGGTGAGGCATTGAGTGGCGGAAGTGTCGTTGCCGATCCCAGTGCCCTCGAGGCCCAACGACAGGCCGATCCAAGCCTGGATCACCTCAGTGACATCAACGCGCTCTTCGACGATCAGCTCGAGGCCGCCGATCTCGTGCTGATGAGCCGGGCGGATTGTTTAAGCGAGGAGGCCGTCGACCGTCTCCGCCGCCGCTTGAGCGACCAGGTCCGCAGCGGCGTGTCTGTTCTGCCCATGGCCCGCGGCGACGTCCCAGCGGCTCTGCTGATGGGACTCGATCGCCCCGAACACGACGACGATCATCACCACGACCACGACCACGACCACGATCACCATGACCACACCCACGTGGCGATGGAGTCGGTTGCCTTCCGGTGGCAGGGAGTGACCAACAAAGCCCAGCTCGAAGCCCTGTTGCCGGCTTGCATTACAGACCAAGGCCTGCTGCGTCTCAAGGGACGGGCTTGGCTGCCTGGTAAAACCCACCCGCTGCAGATTCAGGCGGTTGGCCCGCGTCTGGAGTGTTGGTTTGACAGCGGTTCGCGGCTGGAGCGCCCCAACGACGACGGTCTGGAGCTTGTCGCCCTGGGCCTGTCCCTCAAGGGTTCAGCCCTGAAGGATCAGTTGATCGCCGGTCTGGGCTAGTCCAGCGGCAAGGCTCCTTTGGCGCAGATGCCCCCCCAGCAGAGGGCCTGCTCAGATCTCCAGTGGGGCTGAACAAGCCGGGGCTCTCTTGCCGCCTCCTGAAGTTCGATCTGTCCCCGTCCGTCGTGGTGAAAGTCCAGTCGGCGCCCACCGACCTGGAGCCACCAGTGCTCCCCGAGCCGTTCAACGGTCAGCGTGCAGGGCTGCCAACGGGCCGATTCGAGCTGGCATTCGAGCGGAAGCGAAAAGGGTTCCTCCCCTTTGGCGACCTGGGTGGTGAGGAGTGCCCAGGCTGTCAGCAGCCCAGTCAGCAGCGGCAAGCGATCCACGGCGACCCCTTAGGACCCCCTCCAACCTGACCACAGCCGGGTCCAGCGTCAGCCGGCCTGCCAAGATTTAACAAACCCCACCTAGAGCTCAGGTGCCCGTCTTCTCTGCCCGTGTGTTGGTCTCCCTGAGGCCCTCCGTGCTCGATCCCGCTGGTGAAGCCACCCGAGCCGCTGCCTCACGCCTGGGTGTCGATGGCATCGGCAAATTGCGGATCGGTAAGGCCGTGGAGGTGGAGCTTGAGGCTCCTGACGCCCAGACCGCCCGTCAGCAGTTGGAGCTGTTGAGTGACCGGTTGTTGGCCAATCCCGTGATCGAGGACTGGACCCTCGAGCTCAAGGACGACTCCAGCGCTGGAGCCTGAGCCATGACCCTTGGTGTCGTTGTTTTTCCCGGCTCAAACTGTGACCGGGATGTCCAGTGGGCAGCCCAGGGCTGTTTGGGCATCGAAACCCGCTTCCTCTGGCATGAGGAGCGGGATCTGAGTGGTCTTGATGCCGTGGTGATTCCAGGCGGATTCAGCTACGGCGACTACCTGCGCTGCGGAGCGATTGCGCGCTTCGCCCCTGTGCTGGAGGAAGTCGCGGCCTTCGCGAAGCGCGGCGGTCGCGTGCTGGGAATCTGCAATGGCTTCCAGGTGCTGACCGAGATGGGCCTCTTGCCAGGCGCCCTGACCCGTAACCAGAAACTCCACTTCATCTGCGAGCCCACGGATCTTCGCGTTGAGCCGGGCCAGTGCAGCTGGCTGCAGGGCTACAGCAGCGGCGAGGTGGTGAATTTCCCTATCGCCCATGGAGAGGGGCGCTACCAGGCCGCTCCCGATGACCTCAAGGCCCTTGAGGACCAAGGCCAAGTGGTGTTGCGCTACTGCCGCAATCCCAACGGCTCTGTCGCCGACGTGGCTGGCCTGACCAATGCCCAGGGCAATGTGCTCGGCCTGATGCCCCACCCCGAACGGGCCTGTGACCCAGCGACCGGTGGGGTCGATGGACGCCGTCTGTTGGCCAGCCTGTTGGGATGAAACCCTGGCGCCGCCGTGAGCTGCTCCTTGGGGCACTAGCGGCAGCGGTTCCCCTGGCTGCCCGCTCCCGAGCAGCGACGCAGCGCGGCCCGGCACCGTTGAAGCCGGGAGCACGGATTGCAGCGCTCGCACCAGGCACCTGGCTTGAGCGAGAGGATCCGACGTTGGAGCTCCTGCGGCGGCGCTGCCGGCAGGAGGGTTGGCGGCTTCTCACTCCGCCTGAACTCTTGGGCCAGTGGCGTTGGTTCTCCGGGACGGATGAGCAGCGCGCCTCCTCCCTGCGGCAGGCCTGGCTCGATCCCTCCATTGATGCACTGTTCTTGGTCGGGGCGGGCTGGGGTAGTGCACGCGTGCTCGAGCAGGGCTGGTCCATCCCGGCCACCCCACGCTGGTGTGTTGGGTTTTCAGATTGCTCAGCGGTGCTCCTCGCCCAACTCGCCGCAGGCAGTTGCGGTGGGGTGCATGGCTGGTTTGGCGGATCGGACCTTCAGTGGGAACGCCTGTCTTCTCTGCTCAAGGGGAGGCCTGTGGCATCCCTTCAGGGCCGGCGTCTACGGCCAGGCATCGCCCGCGGAGCACTGGTGGTGAGCAACCTCACCATCGCCACGAGCTTGATCGGTACGCCTTGGCTTCCCGCCCTGCGGGACAAGATCTTGGTGCTGGAGGACACCGGTGAAGCTCCCTATCGCGTCGATCGGCAGCTCACGCAGTGGCGCAGCTCAGGGTTGCTCGATGGTGTGCGGGGGATTGGCCTAGGGCGCTTCAGCTGGGCTGAGGACGATGTCTTGCCAGGGGACTTCTCAATGGAGGAGATCCTCGAGGAGCGGCTCGGCAACTTGGGTATCCCGCTGGTGCATCAGCTACCAGTCGGCCACGGGCGGCCCAACATGGCACTTCCCCTCGGCGTTCCAGCGCAGTTGGACGGTGCGACAGGGGAACTGAGCCTGGCAGCCCCTGATTGAACATAAAAAAGGGGGCCTCTCGGCCCCCGTAGATCGATGGGAACTGGGGATCAGTTCACAGCAGCGAAGAACTCCTTGCTCTTCACGGGATCGGGGTTCATGGTCTTCTCGCCAGGGGTCCAGTTGGCGGGGCAGACCTCGTCGGGGTGGTTGCGGATGTGCTGGAAGGCCTGGAGCAGACGCAGGGTCTCGTCAACACTGCGGCCGACGGGCAGGTTGTTGATGGTGCTCTGCATGATCACACCATCGGGATCGATGATGAACAGACCGCGCAGGGCCACACCGGCTTCCTCGTCCAGCACCTCGTAGGAACGGGCGATGTCCTTCTTCAGGTCAGCGACCAGGGGATAGGCGATGTCGCCGAGACCACCGTTCTTACGGTCGGTCTGCACCCAGGCGAGGTGAGAGAACTGGCTGTCCACGGAGACGCCCAGGACTTCACAGTTACGGCTGGAGAACTCGCTGTAGCGATCGGAGAAGGCCGTGATCTCCGTCGGGCAGACGAAGGTGAAATCCAGGGGGTAGAAGAACAGCACCACGTACTTGCCGCGGTATGAGGAGAGGGTCACCTCCTTGAATTCCTGATCGACCACTGCAGTGGCGGTGAAGTCAGGAGCCTGAAGACCGACGAGCCTCGACATAATCCGTGAAATGATTGGTGGAGACAGGGATTAGACCCAACGTTTCGGTTAACCCGAACCCGGATCGACTTCCAGTTGTCACCGCAACAATTTATCACGCTTCTCCTGCACCCGCGCTGCCCAATAGGCTGAGGGTCTTACAGACCAGCGCTAATGGCTTGGGATCCGTCGCTGCTGCGGAAATACAACACCACCGGCCATTTTCGGCTACTGAACCAGCTCCGCGGGGAGTTGAAGGACCAACCGATCCAGCGGCCACTGTCCACGACCCGTCCAGAGGCGACCCGGCGTAATCCAATCCGTCGCCGCTCCGAGGCGGACCAACCAAGCGCCTCCCCTCAGGCGAGCTCGCCGGCCCCCAGTCGGACCAGTTCGAATCGTTTCCGCCGTCAGGCCGAGCCCACTCCGCAGCCTGCGATTACGAGCTTTGACCCGATCGTGACGGTGCCCGTTCTGCTGGACGCCTTCACAGAACAGGAGAACTAAGCAGTCAGGGACAGTCCCGCCGCGGCTTCGTTACAAAGCCTGTTGTTCCTTCATAAACGGGAACCCACTCGGCTATTCGTTGATTCAGAACAGCATCTGATCCCCTCTTGATGACTGAAGCGACGACGACCGCTCCCCTCAAGATCCTGGTCGCAGATGACGAAGAGAACATTCGTCGAATCCTTGAGACCCGCCTGGTGATGCTTGGTCACGAAGTGACCCTTGCCGAGAACGGAGCCCAGGCACTCGAGCATTTCCGCGCATCAGAACCGGATGTCGTGGTTCTCGACGTGATGATGCCGGAGCTCGACGGTTTTGCCGTGACCGAGCGCATTCGTGCCCAGTCGGAGGTCCCGATCATCCTGTTGACCGCCCTCGGCGATGTGGCAGACCGGATCACGGGTCTGCAGCTTGGCGCCGACGACTACATGGTGAAACCTTTCAGCCCGAAGGAGCTGGAGGCGCGAATTCGCTGCGTCATGCGGCGCGTCAGCTCTGTTCAGGCCAATGGGGTGGCCGGGCCCGGCCGCACGGCCCATGTGGTGGTCGTGGGTGACCTCAGCATCGACTTCAACAAGCGTCAGGCCCATCGGGGCGATGAGCGCATCCGACTGACCGGCATGGAGTTCAACCTGCTTGAGCTTCTGCTTAGCCGGTCTGGCGAACCGATCAGTCGCCTGGACATGCTGGAGAAGGTCTGGGGCTATAAGCCCGAGCGCTCCTCCGACAGCCGAGTGGTGGATGTGCACATCTCCCGGCTGCGGGCCAAGCTCGAGGATGATCCCGAAAACCCGGAACTGATCCTCACCGCTCGGGGCTTGGGCTACATGTTCCAGCGCATCCCCCAGGCGCTCGAGACCCTCAGCGCGTAAAGCGAACCCGATAGGCCCCATGGCTGGGGCCGAAGTGGTTCATCAAGGCATCCCGAGCTGCGTAGTGCAGTTCCTCAAGGTTGCTGGAGCGAATGCTCAGCTGCGGTTGCTCACTTTGGGCTTGCAGGTTTTCAGCTGAGCAGGAAACGCGAAAGACGACCTCGCGCATTGTTCGGTGGCCGTGTTGGCTCCACAAGTGTTGGTCACACTGCCCTTGTTCTTCCGTCGCCTGGGCTACCCGCGCTGGTGATGGGTCATGAAGTTCTGACAGTGGTCGATGGCGGCCTGCAAGTTGTCTGACTCAGTGAGTCCGGAGGCCTTGGTGGGCTTAAAGCTGTGATCTCCGCTCTGCAACCAGGTCAACTCCACCGACGCGGCCAGTGGATAGCGCTCCACTTCCTCACGGCGTCCAAAGCTGTCCCGTTCCCCCTGGAGAATGAGGCACGGGGAGTGCATGACCTCGAGATGGTCGGTGCGCAATGACTCTGGTTGTCCTGGGGGATGGAAGGGATAGCCAAGGCACAGGCAACCCTGGACGTCGCTCAGCGTGTCGATGAGCAGGCTGGCGATGCGCCCTCCGAGGGACTTCCCAGCGATGAACAGATTGGCGCCACCTTGCCGCTGTTGTTCGCGGATTACCTCCTCGCGGTAGGCATCCAGGAGCTTGGGGAGTCGATCTGGTCCACAACGTCGACCCAGCTCCCGACTTCGCTGCATGTAGGGGAACTCGAAGCGCACCACCCGAACACCGCAATTGCCGATGCCTTCGGCCACGGTGTTCATCCAGGGGCTATCCATCGGTGCGCCTGCACCGTGGGCAAGAAGGAGTGTGGTGTTGGCCGTCTCGGGTCCATTGATCAGCCTCGCTCCATCGTCACGGGTCATGGCACCAGGAGGGAGCGGGCGTGTTCCGTCAGTGTCGCAAGGCCTGCCGTGCTGTTTTGGATGACCAGGTCGGCTTGCGGTTTCAAGGGAAGAATGAATTCCCTTTCCCCGGGCAGCGTCTCCAGCACGGTCTGCCGAATCACATAGGCCAAGGAATGCCCGCGTTCACGGCGATCACGCAGTAGGCGTCGCCAGAGGCGCAGCGGCATCGTGAGCTCCAGATAGACCATCGATCGCAGCAGCGGCTCCTCCAGCAGGAGCTGGGGACCAAAGGCGCCCTCGAGAACAATCAGGTCATAGGCCTGAATCAAAGGCTCGTGCCGGGCCTGGTGGCTGACCATGTCGTAGCGGCGAAGGCTGGTGGCGTCCCCCCTGCAGAGCTGCTCCAGATCAGCAAGCAGAGCCTCGGCATCAATTCCGGCAGGGGTGTCGTAGCCGTAGACCGCATCCGGGGTCCATTCGTGCCAGTAGTAGTCATCACAGGACAGTGGCAACACCCTGATGCCGTCACTCTCCAGAAGGTCCTGCAGGGCTCGCGTCATGCTGGTTTTCCCGGCAGCGGACGGGCCGCAGAGACAGAGAAGAGGGATCACTGCTTCAACAAGCCAGAGAGAACACTGCTCAGCTGGAACCCACTGGGGTAGCTGACATCACCCACCACCCATGATCCATCGGCGGTCTGCTGCATCTGCAGAGAGAGCCGTTGTGGAGTCTCGGAGAGACGTCCTTTCAGACCCGTAAACACCGCGACATCGGCACTGTCGCCGCTGCAGCCCACCACGAGCACGTTGTGGGTGTAAACCTGCGTGCCACTGAAGGGATCGAAATCCAAATAGCCACGCCCCTCACCTGGGTTGAGCTGATAGGCAGCGCTCAAGTCCTGGTACAACGCTGGGCTGAGAAGGTTTTGGATGGACTTCAGCTCAGGGCGCCCCGGTGTGTCCTGCCGTCCGATTTGCCAGCGATACAGCTGAGTGATGGGCGTCTCGATGGCCGGTGAGCAGCTGCAGGCCAGTGCGCTGGAAGGCGCCAGCGCCACGCAGGCCAAGAACGGCAAGACCTGTCGGAATGCCTGCATCACTCCCCGGTTTAACTGGCCAGACCCTAGGCGTGGAGTGAACGCAGACAGCAAAAAGCCCCGCCGAAGCGAGGCAATAAGCGATGGCTCGGGGGAGAC
>NZ_JAFMFX010000012.1:0-39683 GCF_017855895.1 Vulcanococcus sp. CPBay_Sum15L08_68
CACCAGCTGAGCCACCGGTCCGCCACGCCGTGGTCAGGCGGCCGCCCGCTGAAGAGACCAGCGATCCCGCTCCGGCAGCCGCTCCCGAGGCGGTGCAGCCAACCCTGCCGCAGGCTCCAGTCGTCGAGGCCCAAGAGCCAGCGACCGATCCCGAGGACTGGAGTGATGAACTGGCTGAGATCGACATTCAGCTCAAACGCTTGGGCTGGGAGCGCAGCCAAGAGGGGACCTATCTGCAACGGGCCTTCGGCCACCCCAGCCGCAACCGCATCACCAACTACGCCGATCTGGCCGCCTACGTCCGCAGCCTGAGGGTGCTCGAGCCGGGCTGCGATCCCGCCTCCGCGTCGATTCCCCTCCGACGGCGCGATTTGCTCCAGCAGAGCGATCAGCTGCTCGCCTCCTTGCAATGGGATGCCAACCGCGGCCGCCAGGCCCTGGAGCAGCAGTTCAACCTCAGTAGTCGTCAACAGTTGAGTGATGAACAGCTGCTGGCGTTCAACATGCAGCTGGAGACAACACTCATCGGCGCCGGCAGTGGCGCGCCAGCAGCTCCCAGCCCAGGTTGAGCTGCTCCTGGTTGGCGTAGGCCTCCTCCTCGAGCCCCCTTTGCTCGCTCGAGGCCTTGGCATAGAGCGGCTGCTGCAGATGGCGCCGCCCTGAGGCGTTCAGGCTGCGGCTCAGTCCCAGCAGCTGCGGCCGGGCATGGATAGAGCCGCCCTTGCAGCTCTGGGCCACATGGATCGCCTCGTGGTTGAGGACCCGCGTGAAGTTGACCGTCCCTTTGGAGGCGACATCGGGCCGCAGGCGCAACTCACCGCGACGCGGATTCCACTCACCGGCGGCTCCCTTCTGTTTGGGCTGGCGCACCACCAGCACCACACCGCTGCGCTCCAGCTGCTCCAGCAGCAAGCTGATCGCCTCCCGCTCACGGCTGTAGCTGGGTGGATGGGCGATCAACTGCCGCAGCGCTGATGCGGTGAGGGGCTTCTCCCCCAGGCGACGGCGATAGGTGATCCGCTGCCCCCCGCCCGGCAGACGCTCCACCCGGGGCAGCCAGAGCTGATCCGCCTGATCCAGCCGTTGAAACAGGGCCCGCTGGCTAGAGGCCGTCAGTTGCCAGTTCAGGGGCAAGGGCGGGGCCAGGGCAGGCGCTGAGCTACTGGCTTGGGCGACCTCCTCAGCAACCAGCTCCCCCTCGGGTTGCCCCAGCCGACTCAGGCCCGCCCCGGCCAGCAACAGAAGCGCCAGGGCCAGCAGCAGACGCCTCCCTTGCCTCACCGCAGCCCGCCTCAGCTGCTCACCATTCTCTTGCCAAGATGGTCAGCTGTGCTTTGAGCCCCATGCCCCTCTCCGCCCTGGTGCGCCAACTGCAGCAGGTGGCCCTCAGTGGAGAGGTTCTGCAGCGGTGCAACAGGGATGAGCGCCTGCGGCTCTCCGGTGCGGGACGCGGCGCCCGGGCCCTGATCAGCAGCGTCCTGGCGGGCTGCGCCGAGGCGCCGCTGCTGGTGGTCGTGCCCACCCTGGAGGAGGCCGGACGCTGGGCCGCCCTGCTGGAGCTGATGGGCTGGAGCAGCGCCCAGCTCTACCCCACCAGCGAGGGCAGCCCCTACGAACCCTTCGATCCCACCAGCGAGATCACCTGGGGACAACTGCAGGTGCTCAGCGAGCTGCTGGATGCCAAGGGCCGCTGCGCCATCGTCGCCACCGAGCGCGCCCTGCAGCCCCACCTGCCGCCGCCGCCGGCCCTGCAGGCCCAGTGCCTCAGCCTGCGCAAAGGGGATGAATTTGAGCTCGAGGCCCTCGGAGAAACCCTGACCCGCCTGGGCTATGAGCGGGTCACCAGCATCGAGCAGGAGGGCAGCTGGAGCCGCCGCGGCGACATCGTCGACGTCTTCCCGGTCAGCGCCGAACTCCCCGTTCGTCTCGAGTTTTTCGGTGAGGAGCTGGAGAAGCTGCGGGAATTCGATCCCGCCAGCCAGCGCTCCCTCGATCCGATCGAGGTGGTGCGGCTCACCCCCAGCGGCTACGGCCCCCTGATTGCCGATGCCCTGCGTGAGGGCATGCCCGAGGGTCTCGATCAGCTGCTCAGCCCCGAGGCCAGCGAACAACTGCTGGAGGGCGGAACGCCGGAGGGGATGCGGCGGCTGATGGGTCTGGCCTGGAGCGAGCCGGCCTCCCTGCTGGATTACCTGCCCGACGGCACGCTGATCGCCATCGATGAGCGGCGCCACTGCCTCTCCCACGGCCAGCAGTGGTTCGACCACGCCATCGAGCACCACGCTGAGGTCTGCGCTGAACTCGGCGTCGAGCTACCGGCCGTGCTGCACCGCAGGCCCGAAGAGGCCCTGGCCGCTGCTGAGCGCTTCCAGGGCTTTGACCTGGCGGAGCTCCAGGAGAGCGACAACCACCCCAACAATTTCGACCTCTCGAGCCGGCCCGTGCCGGCCTACCCCAACCAATTCGGCAAGCTCGCCGAATTAATCAAAGGCTTCCAGAAGGACAAGGCGCGGGTCTGGTTGCTCTCGGCCCAGCCCAGCCGGGCCGTGGCCCTGCTGGAGGAGCACGACTGCATCAGCCGCTTCGTCCCCAACCCGGCGGATCACCCGGCGATTGATCGGCTGATCGAGCAGAACACCCCCGTCGCCCTCAAGACCAAGGGCACCGCTGAACTCGAGGGTCTGCAGTTGCCGGCCTGGAAGCTGGCGCTGATCACCGACCGGGAGTTCTTCGGCCAGCACTCCCTGGCGGCCAGCGGCTACGTGCGCCGCCGGCGCAAGGCCGCTAGCCGCACGGTCGATCCCAACAAGATGCGCCCGGGCGACTTCGTGGTGCACCGCAACCACGGCATCGGCAAATTCCTGAAGCTCGAGAAGCTCGCGATTGGCAGCGAAGCCCGCGACTACCTCGTTGTGCAGTACGCCGATGGCCTGCTGCGGGTCGCCGCCGACCAGCTGGGCAGCCTCGGGCGCTACCGGGCCACCAGTGACAGCCCCCCGGACCTCAACCGGATGGGCGGAACCGCGTGGAACAAAGCCAAGGAGCGGGCGCGCAAGGCCGTCCGCAAGGTCGCCCTCGATCTGGTCAAGCTCTACGCCGAACGGCACAAGGCTCCGGGCTTCGCCTTCCCGGTGGATGGCCCCTGGCAGAACGAACTCGAGGACTCCTTCCCCTACGAGCCCACGCCTGATCAGGTCAAGGCGATTGCCGATGTCAAACGGGACATGGAGCAGCCCCAGCCGATGGACCGCCTGGTCTGCGGTGATGTGGGCTTCGGCAAAACCGAAGTCGCCATCCGCGCGATCTTCAAGGCCGTCACCGCCGGCAAGCAGGTGGCAATGCTCGCCCCTACAACCGTTCTGGCCCAGCAGCACTGGCGCTCGCTCTCGGAGCGCTTTGCGCCTTATCCCATCAAGGTCAGCCTGCTCAACCGCTTCCGCACCAGCAGCGAGCGCAAGGTGATCCAAGAGGGCCTGGGCGAAGGCACCGTCGACGTGGTCGTCGGCACCCACCAACTGCTGGGCAAGGGCACCCAGTTCAAGGAGCTGGGCCTGCTCGTGGTGGATGAGGAGCAGCGCTTTGGCGTCAACCAAAAGGAAAAGATCAAGGCCCTGCGCAAGGACGTCGACGTCCTGACCCTCTCGGCAACCCCGATCCCGCGGACGCTCTACATGAGCCTCTCAGGGGTGCGGGAGATGAGCCTGATCACCACGCCACCGCCGTTGCGCCGGCCGATCAAAACCCACCTGGCGGCCCTCGATGAGGAAGCGGTTCGCAGTGCGATCCGCCAGGAACTTGATCGCGGCGGTCAGATCTTCTACGTCGTCCCCCGGGTGGAGGGCATCGAAGAGGTGGCCGAAGGGCTTCGGCAGATGATCCCCGGCCTACGGCTCCTGGTCGCCCACGGTCAGATGGCCGAAGGCGAACTGGAGAGCGCCATGGTGGCCTTCAACGCCGGCGAGGCCGACCTGATGCTCTGCACGACGATCGTGGAGAGCGGCCTGGACATTCCCCGGGTCAACACGATCCTGATCGAGGACGCCCATAAATTCGGCCTGGCCCAGCTCTACCAACTGCGCGGTCGCGTCGGCCGCAGCGGCATCCAGGCCCACGCCTGGTTGTTCTATCCAGGTGACGCCTCCCTGAGCGATGCGGCACGTCAGCGTCTGCGCGCGATTCAGGAATTTGCCCAACTGGGGAGTGGCTACCAACTGGCCATGCGCGACATGGAGATCCGCGGCGTCGGCAACCTGCTCGGGGTGGAGCAAAGCGGCCAGATGGAGACCATCGGCTTTGACCTCTACATGGAGATGCTCCAGGAATCCCTCGCCGAGATCCAAGGCCAGGACATCCCCGCCGTGGACGACACCCAGATCGATCTGCAGCTCACCGCCTTCATCCCCGGCGACTGGATCAGCGACAACGACGAGAAGATGGCGGCCTACCGCGCCGCGGCCGACTGCATCAGCCCAGACAGCCTGCTGCAACTGGCGGCCGACTGGGTGGATCGCTATGGCGCCATCCCGGCGCCGGTCATCTCGCTGCTGCAGCTGATGGAGCTGAAGCTGCTGGCCAAACGCTGCGGCTTCTCACGGATCAAACCCGAGAAACCCAACATCGCCTTGGAGACCCCGATGGAGGAGCCAGCCTTCCGGCTGCTGCGCCAGGGATTACCCCAACACCTGCACGGCAGGCTCGTCTACCAGGCCGGTTCCGGCAGCACCGCCAAGGTCCTGGCACGGGGTCTGGGGGTCCTGCCCATGGAGAAACAGGTGGAGGAGCTGATGAACTGGCTCAAGCAAATGGCCGAGCAGATCCCGGGTGCCGATGGCCTGACCGATGCCCAACGGGCTGAACAGCTGAAGGCCAAGAACGAAGCCGTGCTGGCGGTTTAGGCCAAAGATGAGCGACCAGCGCAAAAGTCCGTTACAATTCCGTGAAGTGATGTAACGGACGCTCATGGGTCCCGGCCTCGGCGAAGTCATCGATCTCAGCAGCGGCTTCGGTGGTGGCCTGAGCCTTGTCTCTGGCTTGATCTCCCTGGTGGCCCTGGGTGTCTTCGCTCTGCTTCAAGCAGACACCGGCAACGATGACGACGACTCCACCCCTGGCGGCGGCCTGATGCAACCCGTGGGCAGCGCCGCCTGAGGTCAGCCCACAAGCGTGATCAGCTCAGCCCGCGGAGCAACCGCGGGCTTTTTTGTGGCCTAACTACTGAACGGGAGCCGCCAGCGCCGCTGGGACATTGGCACTGCTGGGGTTGTAGGCACGTGACTTCGTCAGGCTGCCGGCGGCCTTGACCTGCTTGAGCAGGGTCGATTCAGCCACGCGGTATTGACTGTCCTTCTGGGTACCCAGGTCCTCCAGCCGCAGGCTCTGGATCTCGCGAGCGCTGAGCTTGGCGCGCACATCGGGATCAATGCCGTGCTTATGGATATCGCGACCGCTTGGGGTGAGGTACTTGGCGATCGTCACGGTCATTCCTGATCCATCGATCAGGCCGCGAACCGATTGGACCAGACCCTTGCCGAAGGTGGTCTCCCCCACCAACACAGCGCGGTGGTTGTCCTGCAGAGCACCGGAGAGGATTTCGCTGGCACTGGCTGAACCCTCATTCACCAGCACCACCAAGGGACGCTCGGTCAGGGCGCGGCCCACCGCCCGCTTGGTGTCCTGGATGCCATCGCGGGTCTTGGTGGAGACGATGACCCCCTCATTGAGC
Source organism: Vulcanococcus sp. CPBay_Sum15L08_68 (assembly GCF_017855895.1). NCBI lineage: Bacteria > Bacillati > Cyanobacteriota > Cyanophyceae > Synechococcales > Synechococcaceae > Vulcanococcus > Vulcanococcus sp. CPBay_Sum15L08_68. The sequence continues at coordinate 5,723 of NZ_JAFMFX010000012.1, forward strand.
CATTGGCGGGCAATGGCGATGCTCGCCACCAGCAGGCCACCGGGGTTACTGCGCAGATCGAGCACGTAGCCCTGAACCTGCTCCTTCTCCAGATCCTTCAACGCCTGCGCCATGTCCTTGGCGGCATTGGCGTTGAACTGCTTCAGGCGGATGTAGCCAATCTTGGTGCCATCGGCACTGGTGTTGACCTGGGTGTCGACCGCATGGAGCTCAATGCGTGCACGCACCAGGGGCGTATCCAGCAGCTTGCCGTTGCGGCGGAGCTGCAGGGTCACGGTGCTGCCGGCCTTGCCGCGAATCAACTTGACCGCATCCTCGGTCGTCATCCCCTTGGTGCTCTTGCCGTCAATCGCGGTGATGACGTCCTTGGGCATCACCCCGGCGCGGGAGGCCGGAGATCCTTCAATCGGACTGACAACGGTGAGTTCTTTGCTGTCCTTATCAAGGCTCAGCTGGATGCCGACCCCGGAGAGTTCCCCGGAGGTGTCGATCTGCATCTCCTTGAACTCACGCGGATCGAGGAAGCGCGTGTAGGGGTCATCCAGGGTGGCCAACATGCCACGGATGGCCTCGTAGCTCTCCTTGGTGCTGCCGTAACTCTTGGAGAGAACCTGACGACGCAAGTCCTTCCACTTGTCGGTGGTGTATTTGCCGTTGGTATCGAGATAGTCCCGGAAGACGATCTGCCAGGTCTGATCAATGACTTCCTTCGGGCTATCGCTCACCAGCGATGCCGAACTGGGCATCAGCAGGGGAGGCAAGCAGATCGCCCCGACTGCGCCGGCACCGGCCAGAACAAGCAACAGGCCGCGTGGCTGAGTCATCAAGGCGCTCCTGAGGCCGGGAGATTGCTTCAACGTAGCTGCAATTCACACAGCTCAGTTGGCGTGAAAACCGGAGATATCTAAGGGTTAGCCGTAGGGCCTCAGGGATCGACCCAACGGCCGTCGTCCTTGATCAAGGCAATCAAAGCCTCCACGCCCTCGGCCTCTGGAACCCGGCGGATCTCGTCGCGGCCGCGGTAGAGCGAAATCACACCGGGGGTTTTACCGACGTAGCCGTAATCGGCATCGGCCATCTCACCGGGGCCGTTGACAATGCAGCCCATCACAGCGATGTCGAGACCCGTGAGGTGGGAGGTGGCGTTGCGCACCTTGTTGAGCACGTCCTCCAGGTTGAACAACGTGCGTCCGCAGCTCGGGCAGCTGACGTACTCGACCATGGTCTTGCGCAGACCCAGGGACTGCAGGATCGAGTAGCAGACAGGGATTTCCTTCTCCGGTGCCTCGGTCAGCGACACCCGGATCGTGTCCCCCAGGCCATCGGCCAACAGGGTGGCAATGCCAGCGGTGCTCTTGATCCGGCCGTAATCACCGTCACCGGCTTCTGTCACCCCGAGGTGCAGGGGGTAGTTGAAGCCCTCGGCATCCATCCGGTCGGCCATCATCCGGTAGGCGGCCAGCATCACTGGAGCCCGCGAAGCCTTCATCGAGACCACGATGTTGTGGAAGTCGAGGCGGTCGCAGATGCGGATGAACTCCAGGGCGCTCTCCACCATCCCCAGGGGGGTGTCGCCGTAGGTGAACAGCATCCGCTCCGCCAGGGAGCCGTGGTTGACGCCAATGCGCAGGGCCTTGTCCTGGGCCTTCAGGAGGCTGACCAGGGGTTCAAAGGTCTCGGTGATGCGATCACCGATCTGGGCGATCTCTTCGGGGGTGAACTCGGTCCGATTCGGATCCGGCTTGTCAAAGACAAACAAGCCCGGGTTGATCCGGACCTTGTCGACATGGTTCGCCACTTCCAGGGCGATCTTCATGCCGTTGTGGTGCACATCAGCCACCAGGGGAACGGGCTGATAGGTGTCTTCCAGGCGCTTGCGGATCTCCCCCATCGCCTTGGCGTGGGCCAAGGACGGAACGGTGACGCGAACGATCTCGCAGCCCGCCTCATGCAAGCGACGGATCCCAGCGGTGGCCCCCTCGATGTCGAGGGTGTCCTCGTTGATCATCGACTGCACCACCACGGGGTGCTCGCTGCCGATCCAGAGGTCGCCCACCCGAACGCTGCGGGTCTGGCGGCGGCGGATCACCGTGTCGTAACGGGAGGACAGCTGCCCCGCCTCGGGCGTTGCGGTGAGAGAGGCAGTCATGGCAGCAGCGTTGGGCAGGCCGGTTGGGGCAAGCCTGTCACAACGGAGCGTCCAATTGGGCCAGGCGGCGCTGCACATCCTGCAGGTCCTGCCAGGTCAGCCACTTCGGGGCACCGCGCTCCTTGGAGGGATTGCGCAGCAGGTACGAGGGGTGGAAGACGGGCATCAACCAACGGCCCTCCCATTGGCGCCACTGACCGCGAATCTTGGTCATCCCGCCCTTGATGCCCAGTAGGCCCTCCACGGCCGTGGCCCCGGCCAACAGGATGACCGCGGGATCCACCAGGGCGATCTGACGATCCAACCAGGGCTTGCACGAGGCCATCTCCAAGGCCGTGGGCTTGCGGTTCTCCGGTGGCCGGCACTTGACGATGTTGCAGACGTAGGCGTCGCGATTGCTGTCGATGCCCACGCTCTCGAGCATGCGATCCAGCAGCTGGCCGGAGCGGCCGACAAAGGGCTGTCCCTGCTCATCCTCCTGAGCACCAGGACCCTCGCCGATGACCATCAGGCGCGCCTGGGGATTGCCGCGGCTGACCACGACCTGGCTGCGGCTGGAGCCCAACTTGCAGAGGCGACAGGCATCGCAGCTCTCCGCCAAGGACGCCAGGTCCTGTTCAAGGGAGGTGGCCGTCATCGCCCCGCAATCACTCGCGAGTCTCTCTAGCAATCAGCAGCAGGGCGTTGCCTTCGGGATCGTTCAACCAGGCCTCCCAACCGAAGGGCTCCTGACGCGGGGGCTCCAGCAGGGCAGCGCCCTGGGCCTGAGCCCGCTCGACCGCAGCCTGAAGGCCGGATGCGCCGCCGCTGAGCTGGATCGCCAGGGCGAGACGTCCCCGTTGGCGAGCGAGTGGTCTGGAGCGACTGGGGGCGTAGATCTCCAGCCAGCCCGAACCGGGCAAGGGCAGCCGCCAGTGGCTGGCACTCAAGCCGGCCTGCAGCGGCGCAAGGCAGACGGAGCCGTAGAAACGGGCCAAGGCCTCGGGGTCATCCGCCGCCAACACCAGGCCAACGGTCGGAGAGGTCAGTGGAGACATCGTTTCGGGGCCCGGCATGCGGCAGGATGCACAGCATCACCGGTTCGCCGCAAGGCGTGCCCCCCTGACGTCGCTGCTCGAATGCCGCGCCCGTTGAAACTCTCCGCCCGGGCCGAAGCGCTGCAGCCCTCGTTGACGCTGGCCATCGCGGCCCGCGCCAAGGCCCTGAAGGCCGAGGGACGCGACATCTGCAGCCTGAGCGCAGGTGAGCCGGACTTTGATACCCCAGCCTTCATCCGCCAGGCCGCGGCCCAGGCCCTCGAGAGTGGCCTGACCCGCTACGGCCCGGCCGCCGGCGAGCCGCCCCTGCGGGAAGCCATTGCCCAGAAGCTGACCCAGGAGAACCAGGTCCCCACCAGCGCGGATCAGGTGCTGGTCACCAACGGCGGCAAACAGGCCCTCTACAACCTGTTTCAGGTGCTGCTGGAGCCCGGTGATGAACTGCTGCTCCCTGCGCCCTACTGGCTGAGCTACCCGGAGATTGCGCGGTTGGCTGGCGCCTCAGTGCGCTTGATCCCCAGCTCAGCCACAGAAGGATTCCGGCTCGACCCCGAACGGCTGGAGGCGGCGATCACGCCGGCCAGCAAGTTGCTCGTGCTCAATAGCCCGGGCAACCCCACCGGTGCGGTGCTCAGCCGCAGTGACCTGGAGGCGATCGCCGCAGTCCTCCGGCGCCATCCCCAGGTGGCGGTGGTCTGCGATGAGATCTACGAATTTCTGCTGGCACCCGGCCACAGCCACCACAGCTTCGCGGCGGTCGCCCCGGACCTGGCGGATCGGGTCTTCACCGTCAATGGCTTCGCCAAGGGCTGGGCGATGACCGGCTGGCGGATCGGCTGGCTGGCCGGCAACAGCAGCGTTCTCAAGGCCGCCAGCGCCCTGCAGAGCCAGAGCACCAGCAACGTCTGCACCTTTGCCCAGTACGGAGCCCTGGCGGCGGTGACCGGCTCGCGCGAGTGCGTGCAAACCATGGCGGCTCAATTCACCCACCGCCGTCAGCTGTTGAGCGATGGCCTCCAGGCCATCGCCGGTGTGCAACTACTGCCGCCCCAGGGGGCGTTCTACGCCTTCCCCAACATCAGCAGCACGGGTCTGGACTCGATGCGCTTCTGTGAGCGGCTGCTCGATGAGCAGGGCCTGGCGGTGGTGCCCGGTGGCGCCTTTGGGGACAACGACTGCATTCGCCTCTCCTGCGCCGCCTCGGACGCCACCATCCAAGACGGACTGGCCCGCTTGCAGCGCTTCATCGAACAGCTCTAAAGGCAAAATCGGAGGTTCTTCTGCACCTCCTGTGATGACCAGCCGCTTGAACGGCCGAGAACGTTGGGCCGCCGCGGCCGTAGGCGTTTCGCTTGCGCTCCTACCGGTGGCCGTACCTCTGCCCTTGAGCAGTGCCCTCGCCCCCGCAGCCGTCGCACAGACCAACAAGCCGGTGCTGCGCATTGGCGCCATCCCCGATCAGAAGCCAGAGAAGCTGAACCGGCTCTACGGATTGGTGGCCAATGAACTCAGCAAGCAGCTGAATGTCGACGTCAAATACGTCCCCGTTACGAACTACGCCGCGGCGGTCAGTGCCTTCCGCACCGGCAATTTGGATCTGGTCTGGTTTGGCGGCCTGACCGGTGTCCAGGCCCGGCTGCAAAAGCCCGGCTCCCAGGTGATCGCCCAGCGCGACATCGACGCCAAATTCCAATCGGTCTTCATCGCCAACCGCAAGAGCCAGCTCAAGCCCATCAGCAGCATCAACGGCCTGAAGGAGCTCAAGGGCAAGCGCGTCACCTTCGGATCGCAGAGCTCCACCTCAGGGCGGCTGATGCCCCAGTACTTCCTGGCGCAGGCCGGGGTGAAGCCCAGCCAGTTCGCCGGTGGAGCCCCCGGCTTCAGCGGCAGCCATGACGCCACCGTGGCCCTGGTGCAAAGCGGCGCCTATGACGCCGGCGCCCTGAACAAACAGGTCTGGGAAGCCAACCTGGCCAGCGGCAAGGCCAACAAGGCCAAGGTCTATGCGATCTGGACCACCCCCGGCTACCCGGACTACCACTGGATCGCCCAGTCCGACCTGAACCAGCGCTTCGGAGCAGGCTTCAGCACGAAGCTGCGTCAGGCGATCTTGAGCTGGCGCAGCAGCAACCCTGAGCAGAAGGCCATCCTGGAGCTCTTCGGGGCCCAACGCTTCATCGGGGCGAAGGCCAGCGATTACGCCAAGATCGAGCAGGTCGGCCGGCAGATGGGCAAGATCCGCTGATTCCAGGAGCAGAATGCGGGGAGACCTGTCCTCTCCGCATTGTCCACGACCCTGCTGACGGACCTGCTGCTGCTGGTGGCTGGCCTGCTGCTCTGGCAGCGCAGCTGCAGCGACGGCGACGAGGTCTGGGTCCTGTTTCTGCGCTCCATTGCCGCCATTGACCTGGCGGTGATCCTGCTGAGCAATGGGGTTCTCTGGCTGGAGATCCCCCTGCTCGTTCTGGTCTTCGGCCTGCCCTCAGTGGCCAAACTGGAAAAGCGTGAGGGGCGGGGATGAACCCACGCGGCCCCGACGTCATCGAACTCACCCTGGTGGGGTTAATCCTGGCCTTGATGGTCTTCCGCTTCACCCAGAGCTAAGGCCCCCATGGATGCGCCCGTCCTGGAATTGCGGGGGGTGAGCGTCAAGGGACGCCAACAGCCCAGGCTGGATCAGGTTCAGCTCAGCCTTCACGCCGGTGAACGACTGGCGCTGCTCGGCCCCAGCGGGGCGGGCAAAAGCACCCTGCTGGCCGTCGCCAATGGCCTACTCCAGGCCGATCAAGGTCAAGTGCTCTGGGGCGGGGAGGCCCTGTCCAGGCGCCCCCGGATCAAACGGCGCCAACAGCGACAGATCGGAACGCTCTGGCAGGACCTGCGCCTGATTGAGGAGCTCAGCGTTCAACAAAACCTGAACTGCGGCCGACTCGCGCAGTGGGGCTGGCCGAAGGCCCTGCTGAACCTGCTCCTTCCCCTGGAGACCGAGGCCTGCGCAGCCGCCCTGCGGCAACTCGATCTCGATCCCGCTCTGTTGGCGCAATCGGTGGGACAGCTCTCCGGCGGACAGCGCCAACGGGTTGCCATCGCTCGGCTGCTGCGTCAGGACCCTCTGCTCTGGCTCGCCGATGAACCCCTCTCCAGCCTTGATCCCCGCTTGGCAGGGGAGTTGCTCCAGCTCCTGCTGGAGCAGACCGCGGCGCCACGGGCGCTGGTGATGAGCCTGCACAGGCCGGACCTGCTGGCGGGATTTAGCCGCGTGGTGGGTCTGCGGGAGGGACGCATCCTGTTTGATTGCGCGCCGGAGCAACTCGAGCCGCAGGCCCTGCAGCGTCTCTACGCCGGAAGCACGACCCCTTGAAGATCGCGCCGCCACTCCAGGTCCTGATCCCCGCTGGGGTGATCCTGCCCCTGGCCCTGGTGCTGCCAGGGCTCTGCCATGGCGGCGGCTGGGAATTGATTGGCGCCTTCGCCGAGGCAGCCCTGCACCCGTCGCTCGATCCAGTCGTGATCGACTCCCTACTCAGGGGACTGGGCGTCACGGTCGGTGTGGCGCTATTGAGCTGGTCCCTGAGCCTGATGCTGGGACTGCTGCTGGGGCTGGCCAGCTCGCGGCTGGTCTGGAGCACCCTGAGTGGCACTGCGCTGCCTGCGGAGCTGCTGCGCCGACTCCTGGCGATCCCCCGCTCAATCCATGAGTTGATCTGGGGTCTACTGCTGCTGCAGGTGCTGGGGCTGCAGCCCGCCGTGGCGGTGCTGGCGATCGTGATTCCCTATGGCGCCCTGGTGGCCCGGGTGATCAGCGATCAACTCGATGCCTTACCCGATCAGACCCTGAAGGCCCTCTTGAGTGCCGGCAGTGCTGGCCCGGCGGCCCTGCTGACGGCCATGGGACCGCCCCTCCTGCCTGGAGTGGTCAGCTACGGCGGCTACAGGCTCGAATGTGCCCTGCGCAGCGCCACGCTGCTGGGGGTGTTTGGTCTTGGGGGCCTGGGCAACGAACTGCTGCTCACCCTGCAGTCCTTGGAATTTCGCGAGCTCTGGAGTGGCCTCTGGCTGCTGCTGGCGGTGATGCTGAGCCTGGAGAGCCTGATCCGCGCCCTGCGGCAGCGCTGGGGACTGGCCAACCGCTTTGGTCAAGCCCAGCCCGGCGTGGGACGCCAAGGCCGGGAGATCCTGCTTCTGCTTGGGCTCCTGCTCCCCCTGATGCTGGCGATCAGCCACAGCCTGGGGATTGAGCCAGCGGCCCTACTGCATTGGCAACCGCTGCCGCCGCTGCATTCCCAGCACTGGCAGGAGGCCCTCGCCCTTCCCTGGGGGCGACTGATCGGCAACACCCTGCTGCTCACGGTCCTCTCGGCCTGCTTAGCCGTCGGCGGTGCTCCGCTGCTGCTCCTGCTGGTCGCGCCGTGGCGCCTGGCTCAGCCGCTGCTCAGGCTGCTCTGGGCCCTGGGGCGACTCTGGCCACCGCCGCTCACGGCACTGTTGCTGCTGTTTGTCTTCAAACCGGGGATCTGGACTGCAGCCCTGGCCTTGGGGTTTCACAACCTCGGGATCTTGGGTCGCCTGTTGCTAGAGGGCGCAGAGTCCTGCAGCGGCGCAGCCGAGGACGCCTTACACGGCCAAGGTGTCGGGGCACGGGTGGCTCTGCTCTACGGGCGTTTCAGCGCTTTGGCGCGCTCCTATCTGGCCTATGGCGCCTACCGCAGCGATGTGATCCTGCGGGAGACCGTGGTGGTCGGTCTGATGGCGGGGACCGGGCTTGGAACCCAGTTGCAGGAAAGCCTCAGCTCATTTGCCTGGGATCAGATCGCCCTGTTGCTTGTGGCCTATGCGGCCCTCACCCTGGTGGGTGAAGATCTGAGCGACCGCGCCCGGCGGCGCCTGCTGTAAGCGACTCCATGCTGTTGGCCGTTCCCCGCAAATTGATCGTGCTTGGGGACAGCGGCGTCTACGGCTGGGGGGACCCCGAAGAGGGTGGCTGGTGCGAGCGCCTCAGGCGGCACTGGATGGGGCTGCCCGGCGGACCGGTGCTGTATTCCCTCGGCGTTCGCGGCGATGGTCTCGAGCGGGTGGCGGCGCGCTGGGCCAGCGAGTTCGCTTGCCGCGGGGAACTCAGGCGTCAGCAGCCCCAGGGGATCCTGCTCTCCGTCGGCCTCAACGACACCGCGCGAATCGGTCGCCGCGACGGGCGCCACCAACTCGATCCGGAGGCCTTTCTCTTCGGCCTCCAACAACTTCTCAACCAGCTCAAAGCGGCCGCACCGGTCCTGGTGCTGGGACTGACGCCCGTGGACGAGCACGTCATGCCCTTCGCGGATCTGCTCTGGTACAGCAATGAGCACGTCCGCCAGTACGAAGCGCTGCTGAAGGAGGCCTGCATGGAGGCCGATCTGCCCTTCCTGCCGCTACTGGACTCCCTGCTGGCGGATCCGAGCTGGCTGCAGTGGCTCTGCCCCGATGGGATTCACTTCAACAGCGAGGGACATCGTCAGATCTACGAGCGGGTGCGTCACTGGAGTCCGCTCTTGAGCTGGGCGGACCTTCAGCCCACCAGCGCCGGGACCCCCCTCTACTGAGGGGAATCAGACCCCCGAGGGGGTGAGCCAACGAGCGGTTCAAGCGGTTGAGGCTGAGGGCAGAGCAAGGCATCCGCTATGGCAGTCCAGGACCAACAGCAATGGCTCTTGAGCCGTTATCTCAAGGACCCCAACCACGCGCACCGCAACGCCGTCGTCGCCGCCAACCTGCCCCTGGTCTGGAAGGTGGCCCGGCGGGAAAGCGAGCGCAGCGGCCACAGCTTTGAAGACCTGGCCCAAGAGGGCGTCCGCGGTCTGATCAAGGCGGTCGAGCGCTTTGATCCAAGCCTGGGCAACACCCTGAGTACGGCCGCCGTTCCCTGGATTCGCGGCGCCATGCGTCACTACCTCAGGGACCGCTGCCGCGTCTTCAGCGGCGCCCGCAGCGTGATCGAGCTGCTGCAGCGGGGAGCAGCACTGCAGCGCCGGCGCGAGCAGCAGGGACTCAGCCCGATGAACGACAGCGCCCTCGCCCGGGCCCTCGGCTGCTCCCAGCAGCGCTGGCAGGAAGCCCAGGCCCTGCAAACCTGCCTGCGGGTGGCAAGCCTGGATCAACCCGGCGGCGGGTCAGATCCCGAGACCCCCCTGGTGGAGCAACTCAGCGATCAACAGGCACCAGGTCAGTACGGCTGGCTCGAGCGCTGCGAACTGCGCCGTCAGCTCTGGAGGGGACTGAAAACCCTGCAGGCCAGTCAACGGCGACTGGTGCTGGCCCGGGTGCTGCAGCAGCGGACCTGGCAGGACCTGGGCGCCATGGCAGGGATCAGTGCCCGTGCCGCCCAGCGGCGCTACCAGCAGGCCTGCGGCATCGTCCGTCAGCAACTGGTGGGCGCGAGCTAGGCCAGGGCCAAGCGCAACGCCAACCCCATGGCCAGCAGGGCCGCAATCAAGGTCTGCAGGGCATTGACCAGCTCGTTGCTCAGCCAGGGGAAGCGGTCCTGGACCGTGGCGCCGATCAGGCTCTCCATCAAGGTCGCCGCCAGCCCCACCAGGGCCACCAACAACCAGGTCGGCCCGCCCTGAATCAACCCCAACTGGAGCATCACCAGGGCCATCAAGGCGCTGCCCGCCGCACTGGCGGCGGTGCCCTCCAGGCTGATGGCTCCCTCGGTGCCGGGGGGAACGGGCTGGAAGTTCGTGATCGAAACGGTGTGGCGTCCCCAACGCTTGCCGATCTCACTGCCGCAGGTGTCGCCCAACTTGGCGGCAAAGCTCGCGGCAAAGCCGATCTTGAGCAGGATCACCGGCGCCATCGGCCAGACGCTGAGCACCGCCAACGCGGCCCCAGTCGCCGCCGATCCCCAGACGTTCTCCGGCCCGCGCCGGCCGCCACGCCCCTCGGCCAAGCCCTGCTCCTGCTTACGCCGGTAGCCCAGACGGGTCACCAGCGAGCCGAGGGCTAGGTAAAGCGCCACGGCCAACCAACCGGGCCAGTCCAGGCTGCCGAGGAGCACGGTGCCGAGGATCCCCGCGTGGACCCAGCCGGAGCGCGTCAACAGGGGAAGCCGCTGGGCGGCGGCAATCAGCACACCATTAATCACCAGGGCGGCCAGCCAGTGCTGCAAGCGCTCTGGGCTGAGCAAGATCTGAAGATCGAGCATCCCTGGAATCAGCGACTGGCTCCAGAAGAACACAGCAGCTGGAACTTCTGTTGCACTGCCCTACGGCCGCTGTTCAGAAGCACCGGCAGCAGCGGATAATCCTGCAAACGGTCTATTACCGGCGCCATGGTGTTCAACCGCAAAGGCAGCTTCTTCCTCAACCTCGATGAGAAGGCAGCTGAACAGTCGGTGACTGTGGCCCCCATTGCCGAGAAGCCCAAGGCCAAGGCTCCTGTCGAGGCCAAGGCTGCCGTTGCACTCAAGGCAAGCGCCGCCGCTGCACCTGCTGAAACCGCACCTGCAGCGACCGGTTCGGTGCAAACCACCGCTGAAGCGATCGCCGCTGAATTAGCCGCGGAGCAAGCCGCTCTTCCCGCCAAGACCGACGCCACCTTCGCCCCCGAGTGTGTGACCGCCGGCGGCGCCCTGCCGATGCGTCGCCGCCGCGGTGGCGCCAACCTCGCCGGCTTCCGCAGCATGGCCAGCGGCATGTTTGGCAAGAAGTAAGGCTGAGGCTCTGAGCTAGCTGCCGCAGCGCGCAACGCGGGCACTACTCAGGCTGCTCAAGCCACTCACGCAGGCCGTCGAGCTGCGCAGGATGCGAGGGCCCAGATCAACGGGCTTCCATCCGGCCGCCTCGGCGGCCTGTTCTTCGCTGGGGGACCAGCCCCCCTCAGGGCCGCAGGCCAGCCAAAGGCTGGAGAGACGCTCCAAGGGCTGATCGGCGAGCACAGAAGCCAACAGCGGCAGCTCTTGCTGACGGGTGGTCGCCCAAAACCCTGGAACCGCCGAATCCCTCAGGCCCAGGAGCTGATGGACGTCCATCGGCTCCTCAATCCGCGGCGACCAGAGCCGTTCACATTGCTCAGCCGCTTCAGCGGCAATGCTGCGCCAGCGCTCCAGCCGCAGGCTGCCCTGGACGACCGTTCGCTCACAGAGAAGCGGGATGAAGCGATCCACCCCCAGCTCGACGGCCATACGCAACACCACCTCAAAGTCGCGCTTGACCACCGCAGCGGCCAAGACCAGCTGGGGAGCCGGTGCAGGCTGCTGCTCCAAGGGCGCCTCCAGGCTCTGCTCCAGCTCGGCGCAGGCGGACTGCCGAAGCACGGCCGTCCAGAGGGCGCCCTGACCGTTGACCACGGCGAAGCGATCACCGGCACTGAACCGCAGCACGCGGGTGAGATAGCGCTCCTCCTCACGGGTCAACGCGATCTGCGAAGCCAGGCGCTCCGGTGCAATCAACAGCCGACGCAGCTCCCGGGCCATGGACTACGCGTCCGGGGCTCCGACGGGGAACAGGCTTTCGGGATGGTCCTCCACGGGCCAGTCCTCATTGGCCCCACCGATCAGCAGCTCCTCGATCTGCACCACATCGGAGTCGATCTGGCGCAGGGTGTTGATCAGGACATCGAGGGCAAAGCCGTCACTGGTGCCCAGATCCACCCAGCAGCGAGCCCAGGAGCCCTGGTACTCGATTTCACCCATGTTGTGCATCAGTGCAGGCATGGCCCGCTCCGCCGTCTCGGCGTCGTAGCCCATCCAGCTGACCTCAGCGCCCTCCTCGTGGACCTGCAGGTTCTCGGCGTTGAACCCACCCAACTTGCCCAAGAAGAACCAACTGTCCAAGGTGGTCTCGATATAGCCCCGCTCCCCCTGGCCCGGGGGATTGCTGAAGCGCAACCACAGCCAGCAATTGAAGGGGTCAAATTCTCGAAAACGAATCTCCATTGCAGCGCGATGCAGCAGGGCTTGCTCCCATCAAACATGCTGGGGGCACCTGACGGCCATCGGCCAGCGATGCTTGAGCTCGACGCGCTCCGCTACCACGCCGCAACGGCTCCGGAGCCTGTCCTGAGGGGGGCCAGCATGGGCCTGGAGCCCGGGCGGATTGCGCTGGTGGCCGGCCGCAGTGGCTCCGGCAAGTCCACCCTGCTGGAGTTGATCTGCGGACTGGCCGATCCAAGCCACGGGGAGATCCGCTGGCACGGCAAAGCCCTCAATGCCCGCCAGCGCCGTTGGCTCTGCGGCCTGGTCTTTCAGTTCCCCGAACGCCATTTCCTCGGACTCACCGTCGGCCAAGAACTGCGACTGGGGCAACGGCGCCTGCCAAGCGAGAAGGCGGAGGCGGTGCTGCAGCAGGTCGGCCTTAGCGGCCTGTCCTTCCAACAGGCCCCGGAGGAACTCAGCGGCGGACAGCAGCGGCGCCTGGCCATGGCGGTCCAGCTGCTGCGGGACCCCAAGGTGCTGTTGATGGATGAACCCACCGCCGGACTGGATTGGTCCGTGCGCTCGGAAATCATTGAGCTGATCGATCAGCTCAGCCGCGAGCGCATCGTGCTGATCGTCACCCATGAGCCTGAACTGTTCGAGCCCCTGACGGAACCAGGACAGCGCTGGAACCTGATCGATGGGCAACTCCAGCCCGCGCTCATCCCCTGCTGAGGCCGCTGAATACAGTGCCTCGAGCAAGGGGCAGGGCATGTCGGATCGGTTGGTGCGCGCAACGGCTGCAGGCGGAGGGATCCGCCTGGTGGCTGTCAGCACCAGCACCACGGTTCGCTACGCCCGCCGCCGCCACAACCTCTCGTTTTTGACGACCGCCCTGCTGGGACGCGCAATGACCGCCGGCCTGCTGCTGGCCAGCTCCATGAAGGTCGCCCACGGGCGAGTCAACCTGCGGATCTCCTCCGATGGCCCGCTCAAGGGACTGATGGTGGATGCCGGCCGCGACGGAACCGTGCGCGGCTACGTCGGGACCCCCGAGCTCGAACTCGACCTGCTGGACAGCGCCGATGGCGCCCACAGCTTCGACTTCAGACAGGCCACCGGCACCGGGTACCTCCACGTGGTTCGGGACCTGGGCGAGGGGGAGCCGTTCAGCTCAACGGTCGAGCTGGTCAGCGGCGGCATCGGCGATGACGTGGCCTCCTACCTGCTGCACTCCGAGCAGACCCCCTCGGCGGTCTTCGTGGGCGAGCGCATCGACAGCAGCGGCTTAAGGCATGCCGGCGGGGTGTTGGTGCAAGTGCTGCCCAAGGCCGCGCGGGAGCCAGCCCTGGTGGCGCTCTTGGAGGAGCGTTGCCGCGAGATTGAGCACTTCAGCGACCGCCTGGCCGCCTGCGAGGGCAACCTCGAGGCCCTGCTCCAGGACATCTTTCCGGACCTTGATCCCCAGCTGCTGGAGGACGCCGAAGCCAGCCAGGACATCACCTTCCACTGCCCCTGCAGCCGCAAGCGCAGCGTCAACGCCCTCAAACTGCTGGGGCGCGATGAGCTCTCCCAGATGCTCAGCGAAGACGGCAAGGCCGAACTCACCTGCCATTTCTGCAATGAGGTCTATGACATCAAGGCCGCCGAGCTGCAGGAGCTGATCGACGAGCTTTCGCCTGCCGCCTAACGGCTGAAAAAGTGTCCTGGGGTGATCACCATCGGGCCCCAGCCGGAGCTGTAACGGGGAAGCGCTGCAGGCCCTGGTGATGACCTGGTTTCCCCACTGCCTGAACTGCAGTCACTTTGCGCTGAACAGCTCCAACCAGAGCGGCTGTTGCCGCTTCTGGGCCATCACGATCCCCTGGGGAGCAGCCCGGACCCTGCGTTGCCACAGCTGGAACCAGGCCGGCAGCAAGCAGCTCTAGGCGATCAGCAGGGCGCCCAGCAGCAGCAGCAGCAGGGCCGGCAGGCTCTGGACCTGGTGGGCATCGAGCGGAAGGCCCAGGGGCAAGCTCGGATCCAGCAGTTGAAGCAGTAAGGCACCGATGCCCAGACCCAGGCTCAGCAGCAGGATGCTGAAGCCGACGGCCTGCAGCAGGCGCCGACTGCGCCGCTGCAGCAGCACAACGCTGAACAACGTGGAAAGGGCCAGCACCAGCTCGGCCGAGGAGGCCGGCGCGAGCAGCAGCAACAGGGTCAGCAGGGCGAAGCCACCAACGGGCAGCCAACGCTGCTGACCCTCGGCCAACTCCAGCGCAGGCAGCGAAGGCTTCGGCAGGGACGGCTTGGGCAGGGCCGCAAGTTTCGGCAGGGATGGCAGAGATGGCCGCGCGGGTGATGCCGAGGGAGGTGCCTTGGCCTCGCGGGCCGAAGCGTTGAGGGCTGCGGTGCTGACCTTGCCCTGCTGCCGCTCCTTCAGGCGATCCATCAGTACGGCGTCGTAGGCCGCCTCGATCTGGGCGCGGGCCTGGGGGTTCTCACCCACCTCATCGAGCCTGGCCTGCTTGGCGGCCTGCACCGCCTCAAAGCCCGCACCGGTCTCGATGCCCAGGCGCTCGTAGGGACTGGGCTGGGAACCGGTCGAGGAGGAATCAGGACCCTGGTTCATGCCACCGCGCGCCGCAGGATTGCATTCCTGAGCGTAGTCAGAACAGGGGCTCGCTGGACTGGAACCCTTGCTGGCGCAGCAGCAGGATGCGCTGGCGGGCAGCCTCATCGAGCTCAAGCCAGCAGCGACGTTTCAACAGGGGCATCTGCGGCGGCAGGTGACTCCCTTCTCTCATCTCAATGCCCATGCCGCCACGGACAAAATTGACGTAATCGTTGCCCCCATCGGTCCTGGGGCGAACCAGCCAAAGAGAACCAGGCATCAGCCAATCAGCCTGTGATATTTCGTTGCGTCGGATTCTGGCGCTCCCACACAAGCAACCGCGAGCCCTGCAGAGGGGCTACAGCGCAATGGGCTCCACACCGCTCACCACGGGCGCGACGGCGCTGAGTTCCAGGTCCGGGTGATCCTCCGCCAATTGGTTGAGGTTCCAGTCGTTCTTGAACAGCAGCACCGGACGATCCCAGGCATCGCGGACGGTTTTGCAGTTGAAGATCCGCCCGACCTTCTCCAGCTCGGCCCAGCCGCCCACGACCCAGCGGGCCACCGAGAAACCCAGGGGCTCGAGGCGGGTCTGCACGCCGTACTCGTTCTCCAGGCGGTACTGCACCACCTCCAGCTGGAGTTGACCCACCGCCGCCAGGATCGGATCACGCTTGCTCTGGTCCGTGTCGTAGAGGATCTGCACGGCACCCTCCTCCCGCAGCTCGTTGACCCCCTTGCGGAAGCTCTTGAAGGCCGAGGGGTTGGGGTTGCGCAGCCAGGCAAAGATCTCCGGGCTGAAGCAGGGAATCCCCTCGTATTCGACCTTGGAGCCGAGGTACAGGGTGTCGCCAATGGCGAACATCCCCGGGTTGTTCAGACCAATGACGTCACCGGGGTAGGCGTCCTCCACCACAGCCCGGTCCTGTCCAAACAGTTTTTGGGGACGGGACAAACGGATGGCCTTGCCGGTGCGGGCGTGCTGCACCGTCATGTCCTTCTCAAACTTGCCGCTGCAGACCCGCACAAAGGCCACGCGGTCGCGGTGGCGGGGGTCCATGTTGGCCTGCAATTTGAAGACGAAACCGCTGAACCCGGGGCGCACCGGTTCAATCTCACCGGCGCTGCTGGAGCGGGGGGTGGGTTTCTGGGCCAGCTCCAGGAAGGCATCCAGGAAGGGACGCACCCCGAAGTTGGTCATGGCCGAGCCAAAGAAGACAGGGCTGAGCTCGCCGGCATGGACCAACTCCAAATCGAGTTCGTTGCCAGCGGCCTCCAGCAGCTCCAGTTCCTCCAGGGCCGCATCGAGCAGCTCGTCTTCCACCGCGCCACTGCCGCGGGCCTCATCGACGCTGAGGACCTTTTCTTCTGAGGCCCGGCCCCGCTCGGCCCGCTGAAACAGGATCACCTCCTTGCTGCGGCGATCGATCACGCCCCGGAAGCGGTCGCCACTGCCAATCGGCCAATTCACTGGCCAACAGGCCAGGCCGAGATCCTGCTCGATCTCATCCAGCAGCTCCAGAGGCTCACGGCCCGGGCGATCCATCTTGTTGATGAAGGTGAAGATCGGGATGCGGCGCATCCGGCAGACCTCAAACAACTTGCGGGTCTGGGGCTCGAGGCCCTTGGCCGCGTCCTCCAACATCACCGCGTTGTCCGCAGCGGCCAGGGTCCGGTAGGTGTCTTCCGAGAAGTCCTGGTGGCCGGGGGTATCCAGCAGGTTGATCGTGCTGCCGCTGTAGTCGAACTGCAGCACGGTTGAGGTGATCGAGATTCCCCGCTGTTTCTCCAGCTCCATCCAGTCGGAGGTGACCTTGCGCTGCTCCCCCTTGGCCTTCACGGCACCGGCCTGTTGAATCGCACCCCCGTAAAGGAGCAACTTCTCGGTCAGGGTGGTCTTACCCGCGTCGGGGTGGGAAATAATCGCGAAGTTGCGGCGGCGAGAGACGGCCTCCGCCAGGGCCTCGAGCTCGGGGGTGGTGCTCAC
This sequence comes from Vulcanococcus sp. CPBay_Sum15L08_68, assembly GCF_017855895.1. Lineage (NCBI taxonomy): Bacteria > Bacillati > Cyanobacteriota > Cyanophyceae > Synechococcales > Synechococcaceae > Vulcanococcus > Vulcanococcus sp. CPBay_Sum15L08_68. Next base: position 22,379 of record NZ_JAFMFX010000012.1, read on the forward strand.
GCTGCTGCTGGTCATGGCGCCAGCCTGACAGGTGAGCTCACGGCAGTTGCCCCCAGATCTCGAGGTAACGGTCGTCCACCTCCGCCACCTGCAGCTGGTCCAGGCCGCAGCGGTGCAGTTGCTGCTCCACCTCAGCGGCGGTGAAGGCCGCATGCAGGGACGCCAGGTAGTCGTGCTGCAGCACCGCCGGGGCATCGGCGAGGTAGCGCTGACGCAACTGCTCTGCGGCCTCCGGACTGGGGGGGCGCCGCAGATCCTTGACATAGACCCGTGCACCCGGGGCAGCGGCCTGGGCAATGGCCTGCCAGAGCACCAGCGGGTCGTGCAGATGATGGAGCAGGCTGTTGCTCACCAAGCCACTGCAGCCCTTGGGCAGGGCCAGCGAAGGCAGACAGAGACAAACAAACGAGAGCCGCTTGGCGAGAGCCGGCTCCTTCTCCAGACTCTGCTGCGCGAGCTGGAGCATCGCCGGAGCCCCATCCAGACCGATCACCTCCGCCGCGGAATCCGCTCGGGCCAGGCGGAAGCTGATGTTGCCCGGACCGCAGCCCAGATCCAGAACGCGCGGGCCCAGACCGCTTGGGAACAACGCCTGGATCCGCTCGATCAGGGCCTGATCCCCAGCACTGAAATCCGCAGCGGCGTAGGCGGATGCCTGCTCGGGGGCATCCATCAATTCCGGTTCAGGGGTGCGCTGCATCGGAAGGGTTGAGCATCAGGGTTTGGGTCGGGAAGGGGATCTCAATCCCCTCGGCCGCCAGGGTTTCGATAATCCTGCGGTTCAGCTCATGAAGGCTGTCCTCGAAAGCATCGTGCTCGCTGTGGAGGGAGCTGAACTCCAGAACGTGGTCGTAGCTGAAGGCGGCAATGCGCTCCAGCCGGCAGGCCAGGAAGCGCAGTTCAGAATCCACCTCGACAGCCTTCTGCATTAACGCCGGAACCCGTTGGAGTTGCTCAGGCGTCGTGCCATAGGCAATCCCCAGGGCAATCTCCGACAACTGAGCCCGCTCGATCAGTTCCTCCAGCTGGAGAAGCAGGTGATCCCGCAGGCGCAGGTAGGCGGGCCAGCCATGCAGCTCGACCATGGCCACCACCACCAGGGACTGGGCCGCACCATCTGCACTGCGCTCCAGGGTGACCAAGGGGTGATGCAGGTCCTGGCGCGCCTCAAGGGAGCGACGGGTTTGATGCAAGACCTCCTCGAGTTGATAAGGAGAGAAAGCCCCATCGAGATCCAACCGCAGCTCCAGCGATTGCATTGGCCGTCGGTCCGGCCGATGGCTCCTCCTGGAGTAATTGACGATGGTCGCCTCATCGGCGATGGAGTTCGGAATCGTGACCCGGCTCTCGAGGGTTTGCAGCTCAAGCGAGCGCAAACCGATCTTGGTGATGTAGCCAAGGCTGTCGCCAACCCGGCAGAACTCACCGACCCGCAGGGGCCGGTCGGTCTGAATTGAAAGACCAGCAAACAGGTTGCCGAGCAACTTGGAAGCGCCCAAACCAATCGCCAGACCGGGAACAGCCGAGAAGGCCAGCACCGTGCTGGCCGGCAAGCCCAGCAGGATCAACAGTCGATAGAAGATGGCTACCGCGATTAAGCCACCCAGTGCCCGGCAGAGGGGCATCAAGAAACTGGAGACCCGCTGCAGCCGCCACTCCGAACCGGAGCCGCGCACCCGGGTCAAGAATTCCGAGCCGGTTCGTCCGAGCGCCTCAAAGAACAAAAAGACCACCAATCCCGCGGTGACAAACCAGATCACGTAGAAGGCATAGGTGACAACAACGAGCGGCAATCCCGTGAAGTTAACCTCATCGTCAATTAGATATTCAGCCAGGCGTGTCAACGGCAGCACCGGCAGAATGAAGAAGAATCGGCGCCAAGCAATTCCGTCTTGAACCCAGGGCCCTGGCTTTGCGGGGAGGGAATCACCCAGGGGACGATCGCGATAACTATCGACCAGAAGGCCTATTAACCAGCCTGCGACCAGGAGATAAATGCTGATGACAGCGATGGCACAAACGACCTGAAAGAGCGTTTGGTCAAGAACAGGGATTTCAAAAACGGAGCGCCAAGACCTGGGGAAACGGAGATACCAATCCGGTGGCACCAAGTAACCGGGAGTCAGAATAAAGTCGTGATAAAAATGAGGTGTCGCAAACGGCTGCTGAATCGGGGGATAGTCCCTGATCTCCTCGTACATCGCGTGGATTTGTCTCACCGTGTCGGCGGAAAAGACGTAGAGGTTGTTCTCAGGATCGCCAACAAGATCTGAGGTCAACGTGATCGCCGTACCTGGGATGCGCCAGGCATCCACCGGCTTGGTCCGCTGATCGTTCAGCGCCTTCATCCCTGCGGAGTCCGGAATGGAGATGGGTTCAACGCTGTGGGTGAAGACGTAATCCAGAACATGCTTCAGCTGGATGGCCGCCTCATCCGCCATCCCGCCCCGCACGCTTTGGGGGAAGACGGAGGCATCCAGAGCCCGCACCGCCAGATCAAACAGCAGGTTGGTGTCATCGATCTGCTCCTGCCGGTCCACCCCATCGCGGCGTGCCTCCACCAGAGCGCTGTAGCGACCAAGGCGGTCGGCGCGGTCCCCCACCTCGGCCATAACCGCATAGAAATTGAGCAGGGTCGCCCTTGGACTGCTGCCCACGACCTGACCGAGCACCACATCAGACCAGGAGCCGGCATCTCGGACCAGCTCCCCATAAAAGGGTTGCTGCTCAATCGGAATCAGCCGGGCGTTGGGCTCAAACAGCAGCGCCCGGGTCCTACCGGTGACGGCCTGGGCCGGCAACCAGGACTGGAGCACCACAAGCACCCCGATCACCAGGGTCATCCACCAGGGGGAGCGGCGGCAGCGCATCAGGCCAACGGGGACTGGAATCTGCAATCTGGCGAAAATTCCAGATTTGCCACATCCCTGTCCCACAAAGGCCACAGAACGGCACAGAGGGGGATGCACCGCCACTGGTGGCAACGGCTGCTTGCAGACCCCACCAGTGGCGTTAGGGTGCCGGCACGCTTAGAGATCGACGCCCGTGACCGTGTCAGTTCCTGGAGCCAGTGCGGCAAGCAGCACCAGCGCCCTGAACAGCCCCAGACCTGACTTTCCGGCCACTGCGCCGGCGGCCAACCCCGTCTTCTACCGGACCTACAGCCGCAAAACACCGAGCGGCCGCGAGAGCTGGAACGAAGTAGCCGAGCGCAACCTCTCTGGCCTGCGCAAACTCGGCAACCTCAATGATCAGGAAGTCGCCCTGCTGCGCCGGATGCAGCAGGAGCAAAAAGCTCTGCCTTCCGGACGCTGGCTGTGGATCGGCGGTACTCCCTGGATTGAACAGGAGAACAACTTCTCCGGTTCCTACAACTGCACCTCCACCAACCTGGTGGATTGGGAAGCCTTCGGTCTGATGATGGACCTGGCGATGATGGGCTGCGGCACCGGCGCCATCATTGAGCCCCACCTGATTGATCGCCTCCCCGCCGTCCGCAACACCATCAAGGTGACGGGCGTCAGCGACATCGGTGTCACACCGGCCGGCCAGCGCCAAGACAACACGACCCACCAGATCAACGGTCAGACCGTTCAGGTCAAGGTTGGCGACACCCGACGCGGTTGGGTCGACAGCTATCAGCTCCTGCTCGAGCTCTGCAGCGACGAGCGCTTCGATGCCAACACCCCGATCGAAGTCAGCGTTGACCTCTCCGACGTGCGGCCCGTCGGCGAAACCCTGAAGGGCTTCGGCGGCATGGCCAACCCCGTCAAGCTCAAGGACCTCTACGGCCGCGTTGCCCAAATCCTGAACAAGGCCCAGGGCCGTCGACTCACCTCGGTCGAGTGCTGCCTGCTGATTGACGAGGCCGCGGTCACCATCGTCGCGGGCAACATCCGCCGCAGCGCCGGCATGCGCCAGTTCAGCGCTGATGACAGCGCCGCCTCAAACGCCAAGGACAACCTCTGGCAGCAGGACAGCGATGGCAACTGGCGCATCGACCCCGAGCGCGATGCCCTGCGCATGGCGAACCACACCCGGGTCTTCCACACCCGGCCGGACCGCCAGACCGTTCTCGAGGCGGTGACCAAGCAGTTCCACTCCGGCGAAGGTGCGATTCAGTTCGCCCCTGAGGCCATCGCCCGCTCCAACGCCGACCTGCTCTCCACCCCTGAGCTGCGCAAGGAGTTCATCGACGTCTACTGCGATCAAGGCCGGGAAGAGGCCGCCCGCTGGCTGACCACCAACCACCCCGAGATCAGCGCAGAAGAGCTCGAGCATCGCCTGGGGCGCTACGGCCTGAACCCCTGCGGCGAGATCCTGGGCGCCGACTTCCACTGCAACCTCGCTGAGATTCACCTCAACCGGATCGACCCCGACGATCTGGTGGCCCAGGAAGAAGCCTTCACCGCCGGCGGCCTGGCCGTGGCCTGCCTGCTCAACCACCGCTTTGAGGTGGAGCGCTACCGCCAAAGCCGCGCCTGGGATCCGATCGTTGGCGTGAGCTTCACCGGCCTGTTCGACTTCTTCGTGCATGCCTTCGGCACCCCCTGGCTGACCTGGTGGGAAGCCGGTCGCCCGGACAGCGAGGAAGGCCGGGCCTTCAAGGCCAAGGAAGCGGAGTACCTCAGCCGTTGGAAAGAGATCGTCAACAAGGCCGTTTGGGACTACTGCGATCGCCACGGCCTGCGCCGTCCCAACCGCTGCACCACGGTCCAGCCCGCCGGCACCAAGAGCCTGCTCACCGGTGCCTCCCCCGGCTGGCACCCCCCCAAGGCCCAGCGCTTCATCCGCCGGATCACCTTCCGCAAGAACGACCCGGTCGCCCTGGCCTGCATGGACTACGGCTACTCGATCGTTCCGTCCCAGTCCGACAAGGACGAAGAGGGTCGCCTGCTCGATGACGCCTTCGATCCCCGCTGCACCGAATGGCTGGTGGAAATCCCCACCGAGGTGAGCTGGGCGAACATCCCCGGCGCCGATGCCGTCGAGATCAACAACTTCTCGGCCATGGCCCAGTTCGACTTCTACATGCAGGTGCAGCAGCACTACACCGCCCACAACACCTCAGCGACGGTGGAGTTCCGCGAGAACGAGATCGAACCGCTAACCGATGCGATCCACGCCGCGATCGACAACGGCCAGGGCTACATCTCAGCCGCGCTGCTGGCCCGCTTCGACGCCAACGCCACCTTCCCGCGTCTGCCCTTTGAGCCGATCAACCAGGACACCTACGAAGAACTCCAGGCCGCCGTGGTCAGCCGCCGCAGCACCAACGACTTCTTCGAAGCCCTGCAGCGCTACGACGGTGGTGAACTGATGGAGGCCGGTCCCGCGGGCTGCGACTCCGATAAGTGCCTGCTGCCGCTGGCCAAACCTGAGAACTAGGCGCTCACCAGCGCCTAGAGCCGCCTCCTGCTGGGGGGCGGCTTTTTTGTGGGCAGCCACAGCAAGCCACTGCGCTACTTAACATTCGTTCACACAGTTTGATCCGCGTGACAGCCCCCACTTCTCTGTCCCTGGAATCCAACTTCGAACTCGAGCGGATCAAGCGCTCGATCGATGCGATGGACGACCTCGAGCTGCTCAAGCACCTCGCCAAGCAGATGGCCGAGATGATGCACGCCCAAAAACACGTCACCAAACAATTGCTGAACCCCAGGCAGCGCCAAAGCTTCGGCTTCGAGGCCTGAGCCCCTCAGCCAGGAGTCGCAGCCGACAGCAGGTCCAGGGCGACGGCGACCTGCTCAAGCAACTCGCAGCAACGCTCGTACTGGTGATCCGGGCTGAGACTGACCGGCAGGGTCTCAATCATGTCGGCCAGCTCACGGGTGCGCACGGCCAGCAGGTTGGTGGACAGAACGGCCATGGATCAGACGACCTCTCGGTCGCCGCGCTCTAAACCAACCATGTCAATCCGTCTCGGCTATCTCATTCCTGAGATCAGCGAGTTGGGCGGGGCCATGGAACAATGAGGAGGACCCAAGGTCGTCCCTGGAGGGGTGGTCGAGTGGTTGATGGCTCTGGTCTTGAAAACCAGCGAAGTGAAAGCTTCCGTGGGTTCGAATCCCACCCCCTCCGCTTTTCCAACCAGCCTGAAGGACTCGCTCTTCCTGGCTGCCCAACGAGAGAAAACTCGCATCTTGCCGCCGTCACGAGGCCGTGCAAGTGAGATCAGACAATCTCAAGATTTCAGTCACGGGGGCCAACAGAGGCCAAGGCCGTGACAACCGCCGAAACCGCAACATCGGGCACACTTCTGAGCGGCCAGGCTCGCTTCGATGGTGTTCCAGCGAACACTCTCCCGTGCGCTACGAACCTGGCACCAGCGAATGCCGCGTCCTGATCAACAGCAAGGATCAGATCGAAACCATGCTCTTGACCTTGAGCAAGTTGGAGAACACCGAGGCCATTCGGGAGCAACTGCGCTCGGTCCACGCCCAACTGGAGGCGCTGCACGATCAGGTGCGTGAACAGCGCAGTTCCGTTCCTGCCTGAGCATTGCTCTAATCGAGGTAGACCTTCACCTCGGCCGCTGCCATGGCAGCTGTTCCCTCCGCCAGCCGACTGCTGATCCTGCTGACCTTGCTCAGTGGGATCGGTGGAGCCAGCGCGGCCCAGGAGCTTGGCCTCATCCCGCAGCAACCCATCGAGCAGGCCGACAGCAGCTTGCAACGCAATGGCTGGACGCCGCTGCGTGGACTCGCGCCAGAACCGATGGACCGGCAGCTCGCTGGCAACCGGCTCAAAAGCCTGAGTGCCTGCTCAGGGACTGGCCAGGGCTTTTGCCGCTACGACTACCAACGCGGAGCCGAAACCCTGGCGGTCATCACTGTTCCTGGTCCGGCGGCCCAAGGAGTAGTGCTGCAATGGTTTCAGGGGCGATGATGCCCCAGCGAGCGGACAGCACCTGTGTTTGAAAACGACAAGCGTCCAGCCTGGCTGAATTGGTTGTTCCTGGGGATCTTCCTGTACTCCAGCTGGCAGCTAGCTGGCTTCTGGTTCCAGCAACTGCACGGCGGTTGAGTCAGGACCGGTTCAGACGTTCGGAGACATCACCCGTGAGTTCGGGGGACTGCACGTCGAGGCGGCGCATGGCTCCGCCGCCGCCGAAGTTCAAACGCTTGAGTTCCACCCAGATCGGATAGGGGTTTCGGGCCAACTGGAAGGCGTAACTGCCTTCATCGAGGTTGGCGATGACCGTCCAGAGCGTCACCCAGCTGTCCTCCGCCTGACCGCCGGAGTAGTCCTCAGCCCCCGCCGGAACAGCGACGTTTTTCATCACGCCGTAGAGGTTGCCCTCCGCCTCCGCGGCGGAGCTGGCCTTCGGCAGGGTGCTCAGGAAGGTCGAAGCCCGCACAAAGCGGGAGGCGGGATCGACATCACCAGGCAAGGGAAGGTCCCCGCCGAACGGGCGGTAACGCTTGAGATTGTTCAACTGCCAGGCCAGCGGCGGCTCATTGGTCATCACCCGCGTCTGGTTGCCCTGATGGACCACCATTCGCCCAGCGATGAACTCCACCACAGCCGAACGCCCGCTGCGGTCAGCCAAGGAGAGATGCAGCCCCCAATCGCGATCAAGAATGCGGTCCGAGACGACCTGAACCTGGGCTAACCCCGCGATCGCCTCCTCGACGGTGGCGAACTGATCCAGCACGAATTCCGCCATCCGCAGATTGGAGATAACGGGCTTGCCGCTGCTTGGCGAGCCGTAATCGCTACCCGAGAGGTAGAGGAGATTGACGTTGAGCCCCCGTTCATTCAGGCCATCGGCAAGCACCGTGCCGACACTCATCACCCCGACGCTGCCGTGCTTCACCCGCCAGCGCTTGGCGTTGGCCACCGAAGCGCTGACCAATCCACCAGCCTCCAGACCACGGGGCCGCAGCACCAGAGCCGCCTGGTCGTCGAGGTAGAGATCCATCGTCCGCCCCACAACCACGGCCTGACCGTTGCTGTTGGAGAGCACACGGCTACAGGACTGCGCGGCCTGCGGACTCAGGGCCCCCAGCAGCAGCAGAGCCAAGGGCCAAACACGGGAGGTCTTCATCGGGGCCAACCGATCAGAGCGGTCTCCACAGGATGAAGAGAACGGAGCCGGAGAACAACGCCTAACGGCGTTGAGCCGGAGCCACCACCGCCCGCACGAAGCGCACCAGTCCACCCAGCAAACACAACAGAGCCAGCAGAGCCAACCCGCCCAACAGCAGCACCCCCAACAGTTGAAGCACCCCCATCAACAACTGAGAGAGGCCGCCAATCAGATGGGCCAGGGCCGTGCTCACGAGCAGCAGGCTGTCGAGATCAATCAGCTGCGGCAACTGGAGCAACAGCACCAGCAGGCCGACCCCGCCGGCCATCATCAAGAGCGCCTCCAGGATCAGCCGCGGACGGCGCTTGCCCTTGCGTTTGCGGAACACCGGACGCTGACGCTCTGCAGCGCCCGCTCGGCTTGCCACCACCCGCAAACGCCGTTGCCGTGTCATGACTCCAACTGGTGTCCAGCCCCGCGCATCCAGCGCTCAAATTCGATCAAGACCAACTCATTGGGGCAATCCACCAGGCTCAGGTCGCCCACCGTGCAATCCCCCTGGCCGCCGTGATGCAAAGAGATGTGGAAGTCAGGACCACTGAGACCACACACTTCCGGATCGCTGCGAACCACCACATCCAGGCTGGCGCCCAGCCGGGTGACACGACGACGCAATTCCGACCAGCTCAATGCGCTCATCGCAGTACTGCAAGTGTGGGGTGATTCAAATGGACGTCAACCGCCCTTGGCCGGCGGTGCCAGCTCGGGGGCAGTCTGCGGGGCGGGCTTCGGCGTCGGCAGCATGGCGATCAGGGCGGCGCTGATCGCGAAAGCCGCAACACCGGCCAGCGGAGCCGCAATGCGCCGCAGTAGGGGTTGGCGGTGGCGCAACTCCTTGCGAGCCAGGGGCACCAAGGGGGGGGCTTCAAACGGAAGCGCCAAACGGGCATCCAAACGGAGCTGATCGAGGCAGCGCACCAGGTCCGCGAGCTCGGCGTCATCCAACCGCAGGGTCAAGGGCGGCGTGTTGGGCTGGCTGCTGCGCAACTCCAGCTGGTGGCAGCCATCGCCTGGAGCAATCGCCACTGGGGCGTCTGCTTCCCCGAAGGCCTTGGGGACGCCACTGAGGAGATGGCGGGCGTAGGGAATCACAGCCGTGAGCAACGCCTGCAGGTGCTCGCGCTTGCCCTCCAGTTCGGTCTGGCCCGCCAGGCCCATCGTGAAGCCGGTGAGGATGCCAATGGTGCTGGAGTCCTGGCCAGCGGAGAGATCCGGCAAGCCCTCAACGATCAGGCGGCAGCTGGTCTGTTCGTAGCGCGTGGTGAGTTTCATCTCAGTGATCAAACAGCCGCATCAAGAAGGCTCGCCCGCAGGCGCTCAAAACCGCCCTCCCCAGCGCAGAGCGCCATGGATTGCACCAATTCACGGCTCAAGGCAGGACCCTCCTGGGGATCGAGCAGGCGCTGGACCCCGCCCCGCCGCGGGTTCAGGCGCTCCAGCACCAGCTCCCTCAGGCGGGAGCGAAAGAGATCCCAACGCTGGGCATTCAGATCCGGCGGCTCAGCGGAGGAGAGCAGGGTCCGCAGCATCGGGTAGAGCCGCTCGGAGAGGGCGGTGAGGATGCGAATCAAGGCATCCGTCTCCTCGGGCTTCAGCGAGGCCCGGCGGGTGTTGCGTCGCAGTGGATTGGTGCAGCGGCGTTTCCAGAGCTCAACGCGGTTGGGGAAGAGGTCCGTGAAACCCATCTCCTCACTCAGCCAGACCATCGCCTCACCGCCATTGAGATCCAGCGCCTCGGCGCAGAGGAGCATCAAATCGAGGCGCTCAATGCCGCGGCGGGACAACGGGGTTTGCACGCTCGCAGGGGCTTGGGCCATGGCTGCGATACTGCCAGCACTGGCGCTGATTCGTCGACCATGGGCAGCATCAATCTGCGTCAACTGGTCCGAGAGATTCCCGACTTTCCCCAGCCCGGGATCCTCTTTCGCGACATCATCCCGCTGATGCGCCAGCCGGACGCCTGGCAGGAAGTCATGCGCCAGCTCGGTGAGGTCTGCGACCGGCTTCAGCCCGATTTGATTGTTGGCATCGAATCCCGCGGCTTCATCGTCGGCACCGCCCTGGCCACCGCCAAGACCATTGGCTTCAGCCCGGTTCGCAAACCCGGCAAGTTGCCCGGTCAGGTCATCGGCGTCGACTACAGCCTCGAGTACGGCACGGACCGCCTCGAGATCGTCCCCGATGGTTTTGAGAACAACCCCCGGGTGCTGATCGTGGATGACCTGCTGGCCACCGGCGGCACTGCAGCGGCCTGCGCTGAACTGGTTCAACAGGTGGGCGGTCAGCTGGTGGGTTTCTCCTTTGTGGTGGAACTGGCCGACCTCGGCGGTCAACGCAAACTCCCCTCAGGAGTGCCCGTGGACTCCCTGATCGTCTACTGAGGAGCTACAGATGCAGGTCCTGCCACTGCAGGACCTGATCGAGCTGCTCCAGGCTGATCAAGCCAAAGCGCCAGAGCACCACCGGCAGGGGAGCCTGCTCCAGTTGCGACTGCTTCAGCCCCAGCCCCAGGGCGTTCTCGCTTAATCCCAGGCTGTTGCGCAAAAAGCGCAGCAGCTCCGGATGGGGGGCGGGTTGTGGCGAGGTGCAGATCACCATGCCGCCATCCTGATCAGGTCCGCCAGAGGCGGCAAGGTCCTTCACTCATCGCCCGCAGGCTGAGCTGACGCATCCAGCCAAAGCGGCCGAGGGCCAGAAGCGCCAGACGGCGCACGGGCAGCAACGGCGCAAACCGATTGGAGAACAAGCGCACCAGGGCATCGGTGGCGAGCAGCACCAGGGCGATGTCGAGGACGCGGGAACGCCCGTAGGCCCCAGGAAGGGCGCTCGGCCGCAGACGGCCCGTGGCGCAGCGGCTGGCCAAGCGATGGAGCTGATCGACATCGCGCCAGCAGAGGTTCAGGCCCTGTCCGCCGACCGGGTGGCAGCGATGGGCCACCTCACCGATGGCAACCGTGCCGCGGCGGGCCAAGGGCCAGGCCAGCTCCAGAGCAACGGGGAAGGCCCGGGGTTGATCCAGCAGCACCTCGGCCTGCAGCTCCTCCGGCAGGGCGCCGCTGAGGGCATCGAGGAAGGCAACCGCATCGAGCTGCTCCAGCTGGCGCAGACGCGAAAGCGGCGCACTCCAAACCAGCTGGAACGCGTCTCCGCCCAAGGGAAGAACCGCAAAGGGCCCCTCCGGGCGAAACAGCTCCCAGGCCTGATCTGGGGCGGAGCCGCGCAGACGCACCTGCACCGTCAGACAGCCCTGTCGATAGGGCAGGGCCCATTGGCTGATGCCGGCAGCCTGGCGGGTGGGGGAGCGATGGCCATCGGCCGCCACCACCAAATCCACCCCCAGGGGAGAGGGCACCGGAGTCAGCCCAAGGCGCGAGTGGATCGACGCCTGGTGCTGCACCGCCTCCAGCAGCACTCCCATCAAATCTTGGTGCTGCAGGATCCAGCCCACGGGCTGATCGCCCCCAAGCCAAGGGAGATCAGCTGCTGTGAAGGGAACCTGCAGGTGCGTGGCCCGATCACAGAGTTCCAGGCGGCGAAAGGGCGCCAGGGCCGGCAGCAAGGCATCCCACAGTCCAAGCCGTTGCAACAAGCTCTGGCTGGAATGGGTCAGGGCGTAGGCCCGGTTGCGTTCCCGCAATGCCGCAGCTGTGAGGGGATCGCAGAGCTCCACCTGCCAGCCCGCATCCGCCAGGGCCAAGGCGCTCAGCGTCCCGGTCGGGCCGGCGCCATTCACCCGAGCGCGCAGGGTTTGGGGCGATGTGGCGCTGCGCTGGGGCACGGAAGAAACGGCACAAAAAAACCGCAGCACGATTCTGTGCTGCGGCCTCGTTGAGATGAATTAGGGAGCGATCAGCCCAGACCCAGCAGACCGTGGGTGAAGGACTCACCACCGAGGGCAATCTCAGTGGCCAGCAGGGCGATAAAGCCGAGCATGGCCATACGGCCGTTCAGCTTCTCGGCGCGGTCGTGGAAACCCCAGCCGCTCTCGACGTCCACCACTTCCATGCGGGGCTCGGTGGCGAAGGCGTTCAGGCGACCGCCGTCCTCTTCGGTCACGGTGGCGCCGCGGATCACTGCGGGGGCGGAAGGATTGGCCTGGGTCATTGCGCTTCTCATCTGGACGTAACAGAACTGTAACGCAATATTGCGCGATGTAACAAGCCCCCGTTTGCCTGGCCTCAGCGCAGGCGCATCAGGCAGAGCTCCTCAAAGGCCGGACGCAGCAGAAAGGGGTACTCACCAACCCAAAGCTTCAGCTGGGGCAGCCAGGCATCACTGAGGGCACCCACCCGAGAAAAGTCCTTGCGCTCACTCAGCACCAGACAACGAACGACCGCGCCACGGCGAATCTGCTTGTGCTTTTTGTCGTAGGGGAAGCGGATGCTGCCGAGGTAACCGTCCTCGTCCTCCAGCTCCAGGCAGAGCCAGGTGCGGCGGTTCTCAACGGTTTCCAGGCGCCCTTGCTTGTCGGTGGTCTCCTGGCGGCCCTCCACCAATTCCTTGGTGTACAGGTCAGCCACCTCCCCCTCGAAGATGGCGGCAGCTGGGTAGCGGCGGAGCGTCGCGTTCTTGCGGCTGGCCTCAACGATCGGCCCCCACAGCACATAGAGAAGGAAGATGAACCCCACCATCAGCAGGATCGGTGAGGCCTGACTGTTGATCGCCACTCCTTGGCTGATCAACAGGCTGATCACCCCGCCGATCACCGAAATAAAGACCCGCTGCAGCAGCTTCTGGGGACTGCCACTGCAGAAGTTGAACTGAGGGCCAGTGGCCACCGCGGGGATCAGACGCGGCAGCTCACCGGAGCGAAGCGGGATGAGCATGCCGACAGTGTCTGCTGCTGGAGGGATTAGAGCAAGCGCTCCAGCCCGTAAACCAGGCCATCGAGCTGCCGGACCTTGCGGGCCGTCAGCAGGACGCCGGGCATGTAGGCCGACCGATCGATCGTGTCGTGGCGCAACGTATAGGTCTCGCCGGGCGCGCCAAACATCACCTCTTGATGGGCCACCAGGCCGGGTAGACGGATGGAGTGCAGCCGCAGGCCACTCTCCCGCTGACCGCCCCGGCAACCGGAGAGTGTTTCGTGCTCCTCCACCTGAAGCGGGTTGAAGCTCTTACCGAGTTCCTCCATGAGCTCGGCGGTCTTGATGCAGGTGCCGCTCGGCGCATCAGCCTTGCGGTTGTGGTGCAGCTCGGTGAGCTCCGCAAAGTCATAGAAGCGGGCTGCCGCGGCTGCGGCCTGCTGCAGCAGCACCATGCCCACAGAAAAGTTGGGGATGACGGCACCGCCGACGGAGGCCTTGGCGGCGAATTGGGCCAGCTCGCCCAGCTGCTCAGGGCTGAGGCCCGTGGTGCCAATCACGGGATGGACGCCGTAGGCGATGGCGGCACGGGTGTGCTCGTAAACCACTGAAGGGTGCGTGAAATCCACCAAAACCGCCCCCTGACCCGGCCCGTCATTGCGGACGGCCTGACTGGCTTGGCAGAGGGTTCCTTCGAAATCAGAGGTGATCGCGACCTCCAGTTCACCGAGGCCGAGCTCCAGACCCACATCGGCCCCTTCCTTGCCTGGGGTGGTGTCCACCGCACCCACCAATTGGCAGTCGGGCGCCGCCACGACGGTCTTGATCACCTCCGCTCCCATCCGGCCCAAGGCGCCGGCCACCACAACGGAGATGGGCTTGCTGGCGGCAGCCTGGGTCATGGGGGAGCGCAAGACGATCGCCCGAGCCTATGTCGCCCCTTAACACGAGTCGCAGAGTCCAGAGAACCCCCCGAAACTCCTGTTACAGGAGGGAAGAACCCTCGCGCAGACAGCGCACTCCTTCGTAGGCTTCTTCACATTGCTCAATCAGCGCGAATGTTCACGCAGGTCCGCTCCGCCTCCCGCCGCGTCAGCCCTGCGGAGGTGAACGGCCGTGCCGTGATGAAGGCCGTCTACGTGGTGCTGGAGCCGCAGTACCAAAACGCGCTGACCCAGGCCGCCACCTCCCTGAACGACCAGAACGGTCCCCTGGCGGTTGATCTCAGCGGCTATTTGATTGAAGAGCTGCGCGATCCCCAGAACTATGCGGACTTCTGCGCGGACATCGCTGAAGCCGACGTTTTCATCGCCTCGCTGATCTTCATTGAGGATCTGGCCCAGAAGGTCGTCGATGCCGTCGCACCGCACCGCGACCGCCTCAAGGCGGCTGTGGTCTTCCCCTCCATGCCGGAGGTGATGCGCCTGAACAAGCTGGGCACCTTCTCCATGGCCCAGCTTGGCCAGAGCAAGTCGGCCATCGCCGGCTTCATGAAAAAGCGCAAGGAGGCCGGCGGCGCTGGCTTCCAGGACGCGATGTTGAAGCTGCTCAACACCCTCCCGACGGTGTTGAAGTACCTGCCGGTGGAGAAGGCCCAGGACGCCCGCTCCTTCATGCTCAGCTTCCAGTACTGGCTGGGCGGAACCCCGGACAATCTCCGGAACTTCCTGTTGATGCTGGCGGACAAGTACGTCTTCCCCCGCAGCAGCGACAACCGCCCCGAGATCCAGGTGGCCGACCCCGAGGTCTTCCCCGATCTGGGGATCTGGCACCCCCTGGCCCCCTCGATGTTCGAGGACCTCAAGGAGTACCTCAACTGGAATGCCAGCCGCCAGGACCTGAGCGAGAAAGCGCGCAAGGGCCCCGTCATTGGCCTGGTGCTGCAACGCAGCCACATCGTCACCGGTGATGAAGCCCACTACGTGGCGGTCATCCAGGAGATGGAGTACCGCGGCGCGACGGTCATCCCCGTCTTCTGCGGCGGCCTGGACTTCACCAAACCGGTCAACGCCTTCTTCTATGACCCGCTGAACCCCGACCAGCCCCTGGTGGACGGCGTGGTCTCCCTGACCGGTTTCGCCCTGGTGGGCGGCCCGGCCCGTCAGGACCACCCCAAGGCCATTGAGGTGCTCAAGAAGCTCAATCGCCCCTACATGGTGGCGCTGCCTTTGGTCTTCCAAACCACCCAGGAGTGGGAAGAGAGCGACCTGGGTCTGCACCCGGTTCAGGTGGCCCTGCAGATCGCCATCCCCGAACTCGATGGCGCGATCGAGCCGATCGTGCTCTCCGGCCGCGACGACGCCACCGGCAAGGCCCACACCCTGCAGGACCGGGTGGATGCCATCGCTGAGCGGGCCATCCGCTGGGCTTCCCTGCGGGTCAAGCCGCGCCCTGAGAAGAAGCTGGCGATCACCGTCTTCAGCTTCCCCCCCGACAAGGGCAACGTCGGTACGGCGGCCTACCTCGATGTCTTCGGCTCCATCCACCGCGTGATGGAGGAGATGCGCGCGAAGGGCTACGACGTCAGTGGCCTGCCCCGCACCTCCAAGGAGTTGATGGAAGCGGTGCTCCAGGACCCCGAGGCCCTCGAGGGTGCACCGGAGCTGGCCATCGCCCACCGCATGAGCGTCGAGGAGTACGAGCGCCTCACCCCCTATTCCGAACGGCTGGAGGAGAACTGGGGCAAGCCCCCCGGCAACCTCAACAGCGACGGCACCAACCTGCTGATCTTTGGTCGCCACTTCGGCAACGTCTTTGTCGGCGTTCAGCCCACCTTTGGCTACGAGGGTGATCCGATGCGGCTGCTCTACTCCCGTAGTGCCAGCCCCCACCACGGCTTTGCCGCTTACTACACCTATCTCGAGAAGGTCTGGGGCGCCGACGCCGTCCTGCACTTCGGCACCCACGGCTCCCTGGAGTTCATGCCCGGAAAGCAGATGGGCATGAGCGAGACCTGTTACCCCGACTCGCTGATCGGCGCCCTGC
Organism: Vulcanococcus sp. CPBay_Sum15L08_68; assembly: GCF_017855895.1. NCBI lineage: Bacteria > Bacillati > Cyanobacteriota > Cyanophyceae > Synechococcales > Synechococcaceae > Vulcanococcus > Vulcanococcus sp. CPBay_Sum15L08_68. Next base: position 38,261 of record NZ_JAFMFX010000012.1, read on the forward strand.
CGAACCTCTACTACTACGCCGCCAACAACCCCTCGGAAGCCACCATCGCCAAACGGCGCGGCTACGCCGAGACCATCTCCTACCTGACCCCCCCTGCGGAGAACGCCGGCCTCTACAAGGGGCTCAAGGAGCTGGGTGAGCTGGTGGGCTCCTACCAGCAGCTGCGCGAAAGCTCCCGGGGTATCCAAATCGTCAACGCCGTTGTCGAGACCGCCCGTCAGTGCAACCTCGACAAGGACGTCGAGCTGCCCGAGGTGGATGCCTCTGAGCTGGACCTCGACGGACGCGATGGCGTGGTTGGCGCGGTCTACCGCCAGCTGATGGAGATCGAGAGCCGTCTGCTGCCCTGCGGTCTGCACACCATCGGCAAGCCCCCCACCGCCGAAGAGGCGATCGCCACCTTGGTGAACATCGCTGCACTGGAGCGCGAGGAAGAGGGCATTCGCTCCCTGCCTGGCCTGCTGGCCGAGAGCAAGGGCCGCACGATCGCCGAGGTCTACCAGGGCAACGACGACGGTGTGCTCGCCGATGTGGAGCTCAACCGCGTCATCACCGAGACCTCCCGTGCCGCCATCGGCGCCATGGTCAAGGCCGTGACCGGCAGCGACGGGCGAGTCACCCTGCGCCGCAACTTCGACTGGTTCTTCAACCTGCTGGAGCAATTCGGCTTCAAGCTCCCCAGCCCTTGGCTGAGTGCCTGCCGCAGCGCCGGATTCCCCGACGTAGACCAGGCCGAACTCGAGACCCTGTTCAAGTACCTGCAGTTCTGCCTCGAGCAGGTCTGCGCCGACCTTGAAATGGAGAGCCTGCTGAAGGCCCTCGACGGCGAGTACGTCCTGCCAGGACCCGGCGGCGATCCGATCCGCAACCCCAATGTGCTGCCCAGCGGCAAGAACCTGCACGCCCTCGACCCCCAGGCCATTCCCACCCGGGCAGCCGTCGCGGCAGCCAAGGTGGTGGTGGATCGCCTGATCGAGCGCCAGAAGGAAGAGCAGGGCACCTGGCCCGAAACCATCGCCTGCGTGCTCTGGGGCACCGACAACATCAAGACCTACGGCGAGTCCCTGGCCCAGATCCTCTGGTTCATCGGTGCCCGTCCGGTGCCCGATTCCCTGGGCCGGGTGAACAAGCTGGAGCTGATTCCGCTGGAAGACCTGGGCCGTCCCCGCGTCGATGTGGTGGTGAACTGCAGTGGCGTCTTCCGCGACCTGTTCATCAACCAAATGGCCTTGATCGACCAGGGCGTGAAGATGGCCGCCGAGGCCGATGAGCCCCTGGAGATGAACTTCGTGCGCAAGCACGCCCAGGAGCAAGCGGAAAAAGAAGGCATCTCCCTGCGGGATGCGGCCACCCGGGTGTTCTCGAACGCCAGCGGCAGCTACAGCTCCAACGTCAACCTGGCGGTGGAGAACAGCACCTGGGA